>NZ_FZLB01000054.1:0-1707 GCF_900196775.1 Helicobacter bizzozeronii | reverse complement strand
CCCTAACCCCAGCCGCCCCTATCAGCCCTGAGAGTGCGCCCACCCTCACCAACCCCCCAAAAACCCCACAAAAATAAAGGATAACCATGCTAGAGAGCATTTACCAGCACACCAAAGAGCAAATGCAAAAGAGTTTGCAAGCCCTCTCTAAGGATTTCACCACCTTGCGTAGCGGCAAGGTTTCCATCAATCTTTTAGATCATGTCCGCATCGATTATTACAACACCCCCACCCCACTTAGCCAAGTGGCTTCCGTGATCGCCAACGATGCGACCACCATCACGATCACCCCATGGGAAAAGGGTTTGCTTAAGGAAATTGAGCGGGCATTGCAAGAAGCCAATTTAGGCGTGAATCCCAATAATGACGGGCAGAATGTCAAACTCTTTTTCCCCCCCATGACCAGCGAACAACGCAAGGAGATCGCCAAGGATGCGCGGGCGATGGGCGAAAAGGCAAAAGTAGCGGTGCGCAATATCCGCCAAGATGCCAATAACCAAATTAAAAAACTGGAAAAAGACAAAGCCATTAGTGCCGATGAGAATAAAAAAGCCCTCGCAACAATCCAGCAATTCACCGATGACTTTATCAAAAAGATTGAAAGCACGCTCAAAACCAAAGAGGAAGAGATTTTAAAGGTCTAACATGGCTTTAGATGTCCGGCAACTCTACTTAGATTGTGGTGCGCTCTTGGAGGGGCATTTTTTGCTTAGTAGCGGGAATCATTCGCAATTTTATTTGCAATCTGCTAAGGTGCTTGAAAGCCCCCAAAAAGCCCAAATGCTTACAGAGGCTCTAGCCCAAAAAATCCACCATGCAGGTCTTGTAATCGATTGTGTGTGTTCCCCGGCTTTGGGCGGGATTTTGGCTGGCTATGAACTAGCACGGGCGTTGGGCGTGCGTTTTATTTTTAGCGAACGGGTCAATTCCCAAATGGTGTTGCGCCGGGGCTTTGTAATCCGCCCCCAAGAAAAGGTCTTGATCTGTGAGGACATCATCACCACCGGGGGCTCGGCTTTGGAAGCTGGCCAATGCGTGCAAGAAATGGGCGGTGTGGTGGTTGGGTTTGCCAGCCTAGCCAATCGGGGGATCTGTCCCACAGCTGTAACCCACAACAAAGCTTGTAAGCTCCCGCCCAATCTGCCCTTTTTCACTTTAGAAAATTTTGATTTTGAGATGTTCGCACCTGAAAATTGCCCGCTATGTGCCTTTAGCGCGCCCATTAAGCCGGGCAGTCGGGGCAATTAGCCTTTGGAGTTTAAGAAAACCCTCGCTTGTCTGCATGTTGGGGCAAGGCTTAAGGCTTTTCTCACCGATATTTTTTTGATCTACACCCCCATTTTATATTTCACAACCTATATCATCTTGGGTTCAGCACAGGCCTTTAGGGAGAATCAGCTAGCCATTTTGGGCTGTGTGTGCGTCTATGGCGTGATCAATGCGCTTTTTTTAAGCCGTAGTGGGCAAACTCCGGGCTTGCGTTATGTGGGCTTAAAGGTGCTGGATAGCCACGATCAGCCCTTGAGTTTGGGGCGTGCATGCGTGCGTTTTGTGCTCTGGCTGGTGGTGGCTAGCACGCTCATAGGCTTTTTCACCCCCTTTTTTAGCAAAGACAAACGCTTTTTACATGATGTGCTGTGCCACACACGGGTTAAGGGAGTGCTGGAGTCTTAGGAGGTGTGGGCAATTCAAGACCAAATAGCTCCT
>NZ_FZLB01000018.1:0-13555 GCF_900196775.1 Helicobacter bizzozeronii | reverse complement strand
AAATTCACCCCTTTAATTCGTCCGCAGCGTCAATTTGTTATAATGAACAGAATAAAAGGTCCAATAGCCCTAAAGAAGCCTTGCGCATAGTTTGGTTGCACTTAGGGTAGGTGGTGTTAGCTGCCATTAAATCTGCCGGGCTCAAGCCTATAGGGTCTAGGGAACATAAAAAACTCCACAGAAAATACCCTATTGTAGCAAAAAAAAGAGCAAATTCAAAAATCCAGTCCTTAACGCCCCACAATCCGAATCCCCCCGATGTTTTCAAGCACCTTTTTGGGGCTGTTTTTGGGTTTGGGTGGGGTGAGGGTGGCTTTGTGGTTGGCGATGCTTTTTAAGAAATTTGCCCCCATGATACCTAAAATCTCATTGCGTAAGACTTGCGCCTCTTTTAAAGAAGTCCGTTCATTGCCATGCGCGCTCTTGTTGCGGATCGGGCGGAAAATTTCAATCACCTCTAAGAGGGTCTTGGATAGGAATAAACGCGTAGGGCTAGGGAGCAAATCTACAAGGGGATTTTGGAGGCTAGGTAAGGTGATGATGTTTCTGTAATCGGCTAAAGCGGGCTTGTCTTTGTAATCATCTGTGAGGAGAGTGCTTAAAAGTTTGTCTGCTTGTTTAGAATTAGAGAAGTAACGCATGTCTAGGATTTTGGGGTTTTTTTGGGCTAAAAAACGCACTAAATCCTTAAACAAGGCGTAGGTTTCCTGCTCTAAGATTTTAGAGTATCTGAGCGTGATGGGTCCAAAGTCATAGAGGGGGTCTTGTTTGTTCTTTTGATACTCCATTTCGGCGTAAATGATATTGTCTAGGCTGGCGTGGTGGAGCTTGTAGGCACTAGCCCCAAAGTTGAGCTCAATCAAGTGCTCTTTGAGTTCTAAAAACTCCGCGTTTTTAAAGACATTGGGGTAGTGTTTTTGGGGGGCTTCAAAGTAGTTGATCTCTTTTTTCATCTCTATGGCAAGCGGGTAGCTGTAACTGCTACCATAGATGCTAAAAGTGCGGTTTTCGTAATCGGGCGTGGTGAAGTTGGGCAAGTGTTCATCGCGCACAATCATGAAGTTATCTCTTTGCAACTCCCTTAAATCCGTGATGATAAACCATGCCTCCACGCTAAACTTTCTATCTTCGCTAAAATAATACTCAGGCGCGCTCGCACCTTCTAAATCCTTTTGCACCGCCTCCACTTTTGCCACAAATAAGCTGGAAAAATTGGTTAAAAAGAGTTGTAAAAAATCCTTAGAGTTGGTGCTTTGGTAAATGCGCTCTAAAGTTTGGGGGTGTTTGTGCTCTTGGTTTTTGTTCTGGGGGCGGATTTTGCCAAAGGCAACTTTGCCCTTTTCTTTTAGTATTTCTAAGTGCAACTCAATGACATTTTCTTGGTAAAAGGGGTTGTAAAGAAGTAAAAGATTTTGAATCATGTTTTGAACACCTTGAATATTTGATCGAATAAATTTAAAGAAACCCTTTGCATTTGTTGCCCACATTTGGGGCAAGTTGTTGCCATTTTGGCTAAGTCTAGAGGACTCAAGGCATCGCTCTTAAAAGCCACAATCTTAGAAAACCCACAAGGGCATTTGAGTTTATAGGGCTTAGGGGGTAGGGGCATGTTTGCTCCTTTTTTCGTAGTCTTTGAGTGTAACAGAGTTAAGTTAATATTAAATTTTAGCGGATTTGTCTTAAAAATTTTGTGTTTTGATGGGTGTTAAAAAATTTTGGCTATAATGCCCCTTTATTCTCTCTGAAAGGCTAGCCATGTTGCGATCTCTTTATAGTGCCACCACCGGGATGTTAGGGCAACAAACCCATATCGACACCACCTCAAACAATATCGCCAATGTCAATACCGTGGGCTTTAAAAAACAACGCGCGGATTTTAACGACCTCTTTTACCAAGCCTTGCAATATGCGGGCACTTCCACTTCAGATACCACCAAATCGCCCAATGGAATTGAAGTGGGCTTAGGCGTGCGCACTTCTAGCGTTACTAAGATGTTTTCTCAGGGTAGCCCAAAAGAGACCGAAAATAACCTAGACATTGCCATCACGGGCAAGGGCTTTTTCCAAATCCAAATGCCCGATGGCTCTACGGCTTATACCCGTGCGGGCAATTTTAAGATCGACGATCAGGGCAATATGGTTACCACTGAGGGGTATTTGCTCATCCCCCAAATCACCTTCCCCCAAGACACCACCCAAATTAGTATCGGCGTAGATGGCACGGTGAGTGTTACACAGGGCAATGCCAGCACCTCTAATGTGATTGGGCAAATCACTTTGGCTAATTTTATTAACCCGGCTGGTTTGCACGCTTTGGGGGATAATTTGCTCGCTGTAACCTCCGCTAGTGGTCCTGCCATTGTGGGTAATCCTAATGGAGATGGTTATGGGCAGTTGCGACAAGGATTTTTAGAGCTTAGTAATGTGCGTTTGGTCGAAGAGATGACCGACTTAATCACCGCCCAGCGCGCCTATGAGGCTAATTCTAAGACGATTCAAACAGCCGATAACATGCTCCAAACGGTCAATAGCTTGAAACGCTAGGATTTTCTTGCGTTTTTTTAGCAGAGAGTGTTTTTTAACCCTGTTTTTCTCGGGCAAAGTATCTAAGGGACCGGGCACGGCAGGCAGTGCAGTCGCTCTTGTGCTGGGCTTGCCCATCTTGTATGTTTCGGCTAACACGCTTTTTTTATGTGCGATTTTAATCGGCTTGATTGCCATCAAGCAAATTGACATCTACGAGGCACAGACCAACACCCACGATGACAAACAGATCGTGATTGATGAATTGGTGGGCATGTGGATGGCGATGGCGATTGCGGGTTGGAGTTGGGTGGGCATCATCGCTAGCTTTATTTTCTTCAGACTCTTTGATATCCTCAAGCCCTCCATCATTGGCAAGATCGATCGCGATGTCAAGGGGGGCTTGGGGGTCGTGGGCGATGATGCCTTAGCCGGGATTTTAGGCGGGCTTTGTGCGTTGATTTTAACCCATTTGGTGAAACTCTTTGGGTAAATTTTATATGAGAATAGGCGATCATGAAAGGCATGAAAAAACGGGATAATTGGCATGCGTGCCTTTGTGTTCTTAAGCTTGGGAGCAATCCATGAAAAAACGCCATTCTTTTAAACTTAGGGTTATCCAAGCCCTCGCCAAGCGTGCAAAAGCCAGCCCGTCTAAATGCGTGCGTGTTGCCAAAGCCCCCCCAACCACCCCCACCCCCAAAAGATCAGGTGTTTCTAGAGTGCTGTCTAAATGCCTCGCTAGTGGGGCGTTTGTGATCGGGGGGTTGGCTAGTTTAAGTCCTTTAGGTGCTGCTGACTTGGGGGGACAACAAAACATTTTGGGTTACTTGTGGAATAACCGCTGGTCATATTATTATAGCAATAATGGCTACTACTGCTCGAATTATGATTGTAATGGCTCGATCACTTTAGTAGGTAATCAAACACATTACTACTTGCGCCAAATCCAATACGATGGCGGTAGCCTCAATTTGCAAATTAATGGTAATGGTTCGCAAGGTTTGCTTGAGATCGGTTCTGGCGGAGGGGTCAGCAACCCCGTTACCCTCACAAGCTACTATGGTGGATACCATTTTACCGATAATTGGAACGCCCAAAGTATCCAAATCACCAATAAGTTAAGCGTCAATCAAACCACGCTCAATTTGCATGGCAATCACGGCACAACGGCTAATAACGCCACAATCGGGGGTTCTAGCAGTGCCACCATCAACATAACCGATAAGACTTCTGAAAAATTTACAAACACCACTTTTCAAGTCGAACCAGGATCAAATAGCACACAAATTAATTTTGATAGCCCCAACATTGTTTTTAACCATGTAACCTACAGTAATGGGGTGATGGGCACCATCAGTAATAATCAAAGTTTGACTTTTGAAAATAACTCCCAATTCACCTTAAGCAATGATTCCCCCTTTACGAGTTTAGGGGGGAATGTTGATCTGCAAGGTGTAACCTTTAACATCACAAAAGCCCTAAATCAAGCCAACGCTGGAACTTACCCCACTTATGATGTCATTAAAACCAGCGGCACCATCAACTATAACGGTTACACCAAAAATTTATGGGATTTAATCCACTACCAAGGGATTACTGGAACTCTTTACACGGGCAATGGACTGAACAATCCAAATTCTGGGCTTGGCACTTATTATGTGCGTTACAACACAAACAACCCCCAAACCGGTGAAGAATACATCTTTAAGGAAACCTTTAGCGACAAAAAAGTGAGTATGCAGTTTGTTGGCAGTATCCAAAGTATTTGGAATGGGGTATATCAAATCTATAATAACCAAAATTACGATGTGGGGAGTGGGATTGGCTACATCGATCCGGGCACTGACCCCAACAACCCCGCCCAAACTTGGAGCTCATTTGGTGGCACTTTTGGCGCGTCTTTGGATAAGGGGAATGGAGGGACTTTAATCATTGGAAACAAGACGGAAAACCCCAATAAAACGGGGGTGATCCGCTTTGGCGGGACGGGGGGAAATAGCGGTCTTACGGGTTATATCACCGGTAACTTTAAAGCCCAAAACATTTACTTGACTAGCCATATCCAAAGTGGGAATGCATGGGGCACTGGTGGGGGAACAAGTATCACCTACACCGCCACAGACAAGATCACCATGGATGGCTTGAGCTACCAAAATTTTAAAGCCGGCACCCAAAACACACGCGCCTATTTTAGTGCCAATAATGGAAATATTGATGTTCAAGATTCTAGTTTTAGCGATCAGTCTTGGGGCTCTTTTAGCTTCAGTGCTAAGAATACGAGTCTTAGCAATTCCCAGTTTTCGGGCAATAGTGCCGGTATTGACATCACCGGTAGCCAAAGCCTCAACATCACCAACACGAGCTTTAGCAACGAGAATGCAAACGGTAATATTGCCTTAAAGGGTGGTGCTATTGACTTGACAAACACCACTTTTAAAGAGGGGAGCAGTGGAGGCAGTTTTAACTTAAGCGGGCAGACGATCAATATCAGCGGGGCAAGTGCCAACCCAGATAGTGATAGCTCTTATACCAGCGCGATTATTGGCAATCAAAGCAATATCAACATCAATGCCACTGGGGCGTTAAACATCTCCAACACGCTTTTTAATGACCCCTTGCAAGACCCCAATAACCCACAAACAATGACCTTGAGCGGGAATAGTATCACACTGGATAACACCAAATTTGAGGGCTATTCGCAATATAAGTTCAACACACAAAATTTAACCCTAGAGGGCACCACAACCTTAAAATCCAATAATTTATTCCCCGGGGGTTCCAATATCTCCGCCTCGCCCTTTAGCGCAGTCAATGGACTCATCACCCTAGGCAAAGAAGCCACTTTTAATATTTTAAACTCCTTGACCGCCGGGCAAACCTACACGCTTTTAAAAGGCAAGATCAATTATAACGATAACAAATATGCCCATGCTCTTTGGGAGATGATCAATTACCAAGGCATGCATGGGCAACTTTTAAGCCAAAGTGGCGATGTCTATACGGTCGGGTTTGATGTGGGTGGCTTGATTCTCAAAATGCAAGAGACTTTAAACAGTAATTCTTTTACCTTGAAGTTGATCACCAATGTGGTTAATATTTGGGGGGGTATTGTCTATCCTTTAAATGGGAATAATGGTTACCCTAATATCAATATTGGCGATGGGATTGCCTATATCAATCCCTTACAAGGCGGGCAATCCACCAGCTGTAGCGAGGCTAATACCCTCTGCACATGGGGGAGTGTTATCCACCATAGTTTTGATGCCAATATCACGGGCACAACGGGGATTTTGGTGATTGGGAACAACCACCCAGCAGTGGCCACGGGGGGGACGATTGCCATTGGTCCTGGTGGGGGGATAAATCCAATGGGATATATTACCGGTACCTTTAATGCCCCTAATATTTATCTCACCAACACCTTTAAAACGGGTAATTTCGCCTACGGACAGGGTGCCAAGATTACTTTTAGTGCCACAGACAATCTTACAGCTGATGGCTTCACCTATAGCAATGTGGCTACCGTCTTTCCCGGACTGCAAACGGGAGCTAGCCAGCACTCCCGTGCTTCTTTTAGCGCACAGACAATGGATATTATCAATTCGCATTTCTTTGATGCGACTTGGGGGAGTTTTAGTTTTACCGGCTCCAAGCAGATCACTTTTAATCAAAGTGCCGTGCAAGGGAGTGCTACCCAAGTTACGCTCAATGCGCCTAGCATTAGCTTAAATGGCGGGGGTTTCTTCTTGGGGCGTGGGAGCACGCTTAGCATTGGGAATAATGGTGGGGGTGCTAGCCTTGAGGGCACCGATGCGACCTTTAATCTCAACCAGAAAAGCCATGCGACCTTTAATACCGCCGTTAATTTGGGGGGCGATAGTGCGCTTTTCTTAAATAACTCCAGCACCGCAACTTTTAACCAACAAGCAGATTTTGCGGGCAATAGCGCGTTGAATTTGGACAATAATAGCAACATCACTTTTAATGGCAACACAACCCTGAGTGGCAATGCGCTTTTGAGCTTGATGAACACGGGTGGGCAAAAAACCAACCAAAGCAAGGCGATTTTTAAGGGCACGACTACGCTGAGTGGCAATGCGAGCATTAGTTTATCTCAAGGGAGCATGGCGACCTTTAAGGGTTTGGCAACTTTTGGGGGGCAGTCTAGCTTGAATCTGAGTGGGACCGGGCAAAATGGACAACCAAAGACAACAGCCACTTTTGAGGGCGGGGTGGCTTTTGGGGGGCAGTCTAGCTTGAATCTGAGTGATGGTGCTAGTGCTAGCATACAAGGGCAGAGCAACTTTGAGGGGAACACCACCAATCTTTCTAATAGCTCCTTGAGCTTGCAAGATGTTACTTTTAATGCGGGTAACTTGGTGATGGAGAATAGCACCTTTAATGCGAGCGGGGCTGTGAGCAGTAGCGGCACAACCAATATGAATCTATATGGCAATAATAGCTTGAGCATGGATAGCTTTGAGGTCAATGGGCTTTTAAATCTCAATGGTGCGATGAGCCCTAACACGACTCCCTTGATCAATGTAACTAAAAAATTCACTCTAGCTCCAAAAGCCAAGCTCAATCTTTCTAATATTGATATTTTCACCAATCTTGTAGATGGTAGGGTGTCCAAAACCTTTGATATTTTAAAAGCGGGTAGCATTGTGGGGCTTGGGGGGGCAGATGGTTATCAAAACATCGGGCTCTATGGTTTGCCTATTCAAAATGCTTTGTATAACCAAGCCAATGATAGTTGGAGTTTTGTTAATCCCCTCAATGGCAACCAGATCATCACTGAGAGCGTGCAAAATGATAACCTCACGATCACCATCTCGGCTAATCCTAATCCTAGCCCCACTCTAGCCAATCTCTACAACATCGCCCCCGAGCTCTTTTATTACAAACAATCTAGGCAAAACCCTACGGGGACCAGCTATGATTATAGCGATGATCGGGTGGGGACATTTTTCTTAGATAGTAATGTCAAGGGGGTTTTCTTTGCGCCCCCCACTTCCATGAATGCCCCCATTAATCCCCAAGTGCCCACCACCTACAACACCAGTGGACACCCCTTAGACCCGCTTTACATCTACAATAGCCCGATCAATAAGCAGGTTTTATCTAATCTCTTTGACATCGCCTCTAGTCTATTCCCCGCCCTAGAGCAACTCTTAAAATCTTTTAATATCAATGATCTAAGTGATCCCAATAAACTTTTACAAGCCCTCTCAAGTTCTAATATCAGCTTGACAGACCAGCAAAAACAACAGCTTTTGGGCTTTATCGACTCGCTCTCCAGCAATATCAACCAAACCTTTAAAAATGGCACTTTGGTCGTGGGGGCGACACAGGTTGGGCAAGTCAATAACACAAGTAAGGTTTGGTTTGGGGGGAATGGGTATGCGGGTATATGCGCTCAAGACTCTCTTTGTAAAACCTTTGGGAATACCTACTTAGGACAGCTCTTAACTTCCACAGCAGGGGCTTTGGGCTATATTGATGCCAATTTTAATGCCAAAGATATTTACATCACTGGGACCCTTGGTAGCGGGAATGCGACCCAGACGGGCGGGAGTGCGTCTGTAAGCTTTAATAGCGCAACCAATTTGGTCTTAAACCAAGCCAATGTAACCGCCCAGCAAACCGATCAAGTCTTTAACCTTTTGGGCACAGGGGGTATTGATAAAATCTTGGGGCAACCCGGACTAGGACAGGCATTGGGGAATATCATTTACCAAACAGCCTCCAACAATGGTCTGATTCCTCAAGGGTTGCAAGATTTATTGCCCAAATCCTTAAGTAGCAAAACGCTGGGGCAAATCTTTAATGCCAGTGATTTAGGACCCATTTTGCAATTACCCGGTTTTGCCACTGCCATTAAAGACATCATGACCTCTAAAACGGTGGGCAACTTGTTGGGTCCTAATGGGCTCGTTAGTCTTTTAGATCCGGCACAACAAGCAAAAATTGACAACATGCTCCAGCAAGAGATTGACAAGGGAGGTCTTGCGGCAAAAGCGGCGATCGCTACTTTGGGTGGGGTTCAAGGGGCTCAAAATATCGTCAATGGTCTTTATGGGAATGATACCCTTTGGACCTTGATGGAGCAACTCTCCCCACTAACGGGCATGA
Organism: Helicobacter bizzozeronii; assembly: GCF_900196775.1. Taxonomy (NCBI): domain Bacteria; kingdom Pseudomonadati; phylum Campylobacterota; class Epsilonproteobacteria; order Campylobacterales; family Helicobacteraceae; genus Helicobacter; species Helicobacter bizzozeronii. The sequence goes on along the minus strand of NZ_FZLB01000018.1, from coordinate 4,894 downwards.
CTTTAAACCAAGCCTTGGCAATGGGCGACACGCCCCAAGGTGTTGCGAGCATGCAAAAGTTCTTAGACACCACCACTTTTGGGCAAGTCTTTAAGATGGTCTTTGAGAATGCAAACTTGGTTAATGAAGGCGTGAAATGGCTAGGACCCCAACTCTTAGGCACCATTCTTAACATGGCGATCCAAGATGCGCTCAACCCCCCCAAAGCCCTCACCAACATGGCGCAAAATGTCGGGATGAAAATTCTAAGCGACATCTTAGGACCAGACACCCTAAAAGCCTTGCAAGATAACACCATGGTTAGCAATGTGATCAATGGCATTATCAAAGATGGCGGTTTGGGGGGGGTTTGGCAAAAGGGCTTGGGGAGTATCTTACCCCCTAATTTGCAAGAAGCCCTTAAAAAAGCGGGCGTGGGGGCTTTATTAGCCCCTAAGGGTCTTAGCACGCTTTGGGAGAAGGGTTATTTTAGCTTTTTGGCTAATGATAGCGTCTTTGTGAATAACAGCACCTTTAGCAACGCCACGGGGGGAGATTTGAGCTTTGTTGCGGGCAAATCCCTTTACTTTGTGGGGGATAATAGCATTGATTTTACCAACTATCAAGGCACGCTCAATCTCTTTTCTAACGATGTTTCTAACATTAACCTAACCACCTTGAACGCCAGTAATGGACTGACCATCAATGCCCAATTCAATAATCTCGCCGTCCAAAAGGGCACGATTGCGCTTAACCAATACGAGAGTTTGGGCGTGAGTGCCAATAATTTTAGCTATTTGGGCACAATCAATGCCGATGGGGCGGTCAATCTCTCTGGCGTAACCAACCAAACCGCCCTAGGCACGCTCAATCTCACCCAAAATGCCACCTTGCAGGCAAATAACTTAACCATCACCAAGGCACTTACTAGCACCTCTACTAGCGTGCTCAATGTCGCCCAAGATCTCAATTTGCAAAGTGGGGCAACTCTTGATCTCAACATCACCAAACTACCCTCCAACACACAAACAACACAGACACCAACAGCAGATGGCTTGCAAATTGGAGACGGGTTTAATAGTGCGGGCACGGTCAGCTTGAGCGTGGATTCTTCTTTGACTCCTAGCCAACCCTTGATTCAAGCCAATGGGCTCATCAATTTTAATTTGAACGCCCAAACGCCCTTGAGCTTTAGCGTCCAAGCCCCACAAGGTGCCACTACGCCCATCAGCGGTGCTTATACCCTCATGCAATCTAATAGCTGGATTCACTACAACCCGGCTACCTTTAACCCCAATAACTGGCAAGATTACCTCAATCTTTATACCAGCTTGAAAATCAATGGGACTAATTTCCAGATCAACGCACAAGGCACGGGCTTAACTTATAACGGGCAGGCGGTCAATATCAGCGATCGCGGTTTGTTGGTTACCTACCAAAATGGCAATAACCAGAGCGTGAGCACCTCCATTGCCTATAATAAAATCCAAGTGGGGGTTAATCAGCCCCTCAATATTGAAGTGCCCACGATCAAGCAATACATCAGCCAAATCCAAGGGGAAGCCAGCGTGCGCGCCATTGAGCAAGCCGGGGGGCCTGATGTGATGGGCTGGTTTAATAAACTCTTGATTGAAACCAAAAACACGCCCCTCTTTGCGCCCTACTACCTCGAGCAACACTCTTTGCAAGACATGGTGAAAATGGCTAAGGATATTGCCAATAGTATCGATTTGATTGCTAGCCCCACGCTCAAAGCCAATGCCTCCGATCTCTTGCAAATTAGCTCCCACACCAAGCAAATGAGCCGTCTAGCCAAGCTCTCTAGTTTCAGTGCTGAGCCGGCAGTCTCTTTCCATGACTTTTTACAATCCCTCAAGGGCAAGAAGTTTGCCAGTGCGGTGCCCAATGCGATGGATATTATCACGGCTTATTCCCAAAGGGACCGCTTGAAAAATAACTTTTGGGTTACTGGCGTGGGTGGGGCTAGCTTTGTGGCTGGGGGCACGGGCACGCTCTATGGAATCAATGTCGGCTACGATCGTTTCATTAAGGGCGTGATTGTGGGCGGGTATGCCGCCTATGGCTATAGTGGTTTTTATGGCAATATCAGCAACGCCAATTCTAATAATGTCAATGTGGGGTTTTATAGCCGTGCTTTTTTAAAGGGCAGACATGAAATTACGGGCAGTGTCAATGAGACTTGGGGCTATAACAAAGCGACCATCAATGCAATCAACCCCATTTTATCGGTCGTGAATCAAAAATACGATTACAATACATGGACGACCAACCTAAACGCCAACTACGGCTATGACTTCTTTTTTAAAGAAAAACGAGTCATTTTAAAACCCCAAATCGGGCTCACTTACTACTATATTGGGTTATCCCGTTTGCAAGGCTCAATGGCTAATCCTTTGTATAACCAGTTTAAAGCCAATGCCGATCCGGCTAATAAGTCCGTGCTCACCCTCAATCTTGCCCTAGAGAGTCGGCATTATTTCAAAAAGAACTCTTATTACTATGTGATCGCAGGCATTGGGCGGGATTTGTTTGTCAATTCGATGGGCGATAAACAAGTGCGTTTCATTGGCAATGATACCTTGAGCTACCGCAATGGGGGGCTTTACAACACTTTTATGAGCTTGACAACTGGGGGGGAAGTGCGTTTGTGGCGATCTTTTTATATCAATGCGGGCATTGGGGCGCGTTTTGGGTTGGATTACAAAGACATCAATATCACCGGGAATGTGGGGATGCGCTATGCCTTTTAAGATAGAATTAAGCATTCATAGGGTATTATTCAAGTCCCCCTCCTTTTTAGCCCTGAGAGATTTTCTCTCGGGGCTTTTTTATTTATGATCCATTAGGTTTTTTGATTAATATGAAACTCCCTCCCATTAAATGTGTGCATGTCCTCCTCAAACCCGATCTCGCCCCCAAACACTTAGAAGCCCTCCAAGTTGCCTTGCAAGAGGCGCAGATGGATTATGACTTCTTGATTCCGCCAAAATCTAACCCCCATGAAGCCTTGCTGTGCTTGGGGGGTGATGGCACACTCTTAGGGGCTTTACGCCATAGCAGTGCTGCCCCCTGTTTTGGAATCCATGTGGGCCGTCTGGGGTTTTTGAGCGCGACCAATTTAGAGGGCACCTTAGAGTTTTTAAAAGCCCTCAAAGAGGGGCGTTATAGCTTGCACCAACATTTGATGCTAGAGGCGCACATGGGCAAACACCCCCCCCGGACCTTCCTCTGTGCTAATGATATTGTGGTGGCTAAAAAAGACTTTTATGGGATTTTAGAATTGCAATTATTCATCGATCGGACCCTAGCCAATGTCTATCAAGTCGATGGTTTGATTATTGCCACGCCTCTAGGCTCCACAGCGTATAATATCAGCGTGGGCGGGAGTGTAGTCCATCCTTTGTGCCAAAATATTTTGATCACCCCCATCGCCCCCCACTCTTTAAATGAACGCCCCTTGATTTTGGGCGCACACGCGCGCTTAGAGATTGTGGCGCAAAAATCTTGTGTGGTGGTGCTCGATGGGCAGAGTCACCACGCCCTAAGGGCTCACCAAGTCTTAAAAGTGCAGGCATCCACCCGCCAAGCCACCTTGCTCCAACCCTTGAATCGCAACTATTTTAAGGTCCTCAAAGAAAAATTCTCTTGGGGGCTAAAGGAACTCCCCAAAGGGAGGGTATAGGGGGATATTTGGGCTTTAGCCAATCTTTTTGCCCCACTAATGGATGATTCTAAGTGTCTTGGCTGCTGTTTTGAGCATAGACCTTGTTTTGGCACGGAGTTTTTTAAAAGCCATGTGCAGGTGTTCGCGTCCTGAAAATAATTCCAGTAAAGAAGTGCGATCGGGGGCGTATAAGCTTTTGCTGGACACATTGATTTGTTCGTGGTAAATATGCGGGCTTTCTATGGCGTTGATCAAAAAATCTAAGATCACCTTAAAACTCAAATCATGGCAAAATCTAGGCTTGCCCTCTGAAGTGTTGAGCGGGTGGGCATGCAACATTTCTAAATAGGCATTGTCATGGGTGTCTAGGTAGCGCACAAAATCAAGTGCCTCATCTAGGTTATCAAAATCATGCACATTCACAAAACTTTTAGGGTTAAAATCCAAATGCACCAGCGGATTACCCCAGTAAATGGGGATGGTGTGGGCAAAGTAGGCATCCACGATTTTTTCAGTGGTGTAGCCCATCCCCAAAGAGTTTTCAAAGCACAGGTTGAATTTATATTGGCTTAAAAATTCATGTTTGTTAGATACGGGTTTGCCTGTAGTGTTAAACACCCTCCCACCTCCAGCTACAGAGCGATAATCATTGAGTTTTTGATAAGAGGCATTGCGCATGGGAGCTTCCCAGTTGGAGGCTACAAAACTAGCAAAGTCGCGTTCAAGAGGGTTTTTTTGTTCTCTAGCTAAGGCATTTAAATGGGGGTATGTTGCAAAAAAAGAAATTTTAGTGCTTGTAGATGCATGGGGTATATGGAGTATCAAAGGAGAATGCAGGGTCTCTTGCGCCATATCTAGCTTAAAGGGAGAATTGGATGCATTAGTAATGATGTGCAAGAACCAATAAAAAGATTGGTAATAAAGAGGCACGCGCAAATAGCGATCCCCAAACTCTAAATGATCAAAACCCATCGCAAAATCATAGATATTAAAGTCAATGCGTTCATTCTCCCCCACAAAAACAAGGCGTTTGTTAGGATTGTCTAAAGCCTGATACAACCCCTCTAGTGTTCTAGGATACACCCCAAAGAGGCAATCATAAGTCATTTTCTCATCAAAGGAAATAGCATACTGGTGTTGCAAAATCTCATAAAAAAACCACCCCTTAAAATCATCTAAATCGTGATACCATTGCAACCCCAAATTCAAGGGCTTTTTTAGGGGGGGGGG
>NZ_FZLB01000023.1:0-5966 GCF_900196775.1 Helicobacter bizzozeronii | reverse complement strand
CAATAGTTCTTTAGGGATATGGTAATTTAAAACCAAATTTTTAAGAGCATCTGTAAAGGTTTGCACATTGGAGGGGGTGAGTTGGTATTTCTTACTAACTATGGCTTTAAAAGCAAGTTTTAAATGATCGCGATCGCAATGCCAAATATCGTAGTAGGCATTAAGATCGGTAACAAAGGGCAAGGTTCTTAGATCGTGAAGTTCAACATTTTTATAAGATAGGAGTCTCAGACTAAGGGTTTTGGGGAACAATAAATCTTGTTGCTCAAAAAAGACCTCATTGTGGTCTTCTATGGTTTGGTAGTAGAGGATCGCAGGGAAAGGCACATAAAATAAGATGAAGTGTGTTTGTGGGTGGGACTTGATCAAACTCTCGAGTTCATTTTGTGCGTTCTGCAAGGCCTGCTCTTGAGGAAAGTGTCTGTTGTGCGGGCCTGCATGGAGTTTTTTCACATCCAAGTAGACTTTAATAACATGCTCAGGACCCAGGGGTTTGAGATTTGGAAAACGCTTACAATCAAAGGCAAACATTTCGTTATACTGCCTACAAGAATCAGCAGACAAACTTTCTTGGCGGAGCAAAAAAGATTTGAGATAGTCATAGGTCTTTTGGGTGGTCTTAGGACTGGTTAGGTAGGTTAAAACTTGCTTCAAACGATCGTCTGTGTTGTATAGAAATTTTGGAAAAGAGTCGTTGCTGGTTGTGTCATGCACAAAAAGAGTGGGGCGCAGAGCATAAATCACGGTTTTAATGTTGGGTTTTGTGTGGAGGGCAAGATTTAATGCCGCATAGATCTCATAGCCCTCAGAGCCTTCTATCATAAATTTAATGGGTTTTTTTAGTTGGAAAATTTGGGAAAGCGTATCAATGCCGATATTTTCTTCTGTGCTTGAACCGGCGAGAATATTCTCATAATCAAAATTCCTGGCCATGCCTGGGATCAGCCATCTTGCATCGTCATCATAAAAATCGATGTTATACCAACTGGCTTTTCTAAGCTGCTGAAAAGGATCAACAATGTAGTTTGAGATGATAAAGACACCAAAACCAACCACCATAAACCCAAAAACCGCCCAAAGATATGTTTTAGCCGACACGATTTATCCTAAAAGTTAAAATAAATAAACTCAGACACCCGATTCACATAGCCAAAAATATAAAGCTCGATGCCAAAAATCGTGGCGTAAGTCCAGCCCAAGTGCCACAAGGAGGGTTTAAAACTCTCTAAGACTTGGCAACTATTTTTAAAACCAAAGGTGATCACAAGGGCTAAGATAGCCGCAGTTCCAATAAAAAGCTTGCTGGTGTGATCGAGTGCCACACTAAAGAAGTAATTCTTAAACCCGCTCATCAAAAACATCGCCTTGAGCACTTTAAACGCATCTGCAAAATCTTTTGCTCTAAAAAAGATATTGGCAATATTCACATAATTAAAAGTGATGAACCACCCCAGCCACACAGGCAGAGGCTTAAGCTTGTATTTTTTACGCACTTTCTTAGACCAGTAGTGATTGATCACCACGCCTAGCCCGTGCAAAAGCCCAAAGAAAACAAATAGCCAGCTTGCCCCATGCCAAAGCCCAGCGATGGCAAAGGCAATAAAGATAGCCAGCATGGAAGTGTGGAAGGTGGGGTTAGAAAAAACCCTTGCAATGGAGACATACAAGTAATCAAAAATAAAACGACTCAAGGTCATATGCCATCTTTGCCAATACTCTGCTATGCTGGAGGCTTTAAAGGGGCTGTTAAAATTTTGGGGCAAGCGGATATTAAAGAGCAAAGCTGCTCCGATTGCCATGTCTGTATACCCGCTAAAATCAAAGTAAAGTTGGAAAGTGTAAGATAGAGAGGTCATCCACCCCTCTAAAGCCGAGAGCACTTTAGAGGTGTCAAAGCCCATTGTGGCAATTTTAGCCAAGCTATCAGCGATCACCACCTTTTTAAACAGCCCAATGGCAAAGATAAAAACGCCACTAGCGATATTGTCTAAAGAAATGCGTTTATTGCTGTCTTTGGCAAATTGGGGCATCATCTCCTTATGGTGCACGATAGGACCAGCAATGAGTTGGGGGAAGAAGGTTACAAACAGCGCGTAATCTAAAAAGTTAGAGAGATTGGTGGGGGGTTTAGCCCCTGCATTAGGGGAATCAATTTGGGCATAACTATCTAGTAAAAAAGTGATTTGCTGCAAAGTGAAAAAGCTAATGGCTAGGGGCAGGGCTAGGTGCAAGAGGTTAAAAGAAGTGCTAAAAGCGGTGTTGAAATTATTGATGAAGAAGTCGGCGTATTTGAAGTAACCCAAGAGGGCTAAATTAGTCACTAATCCTAAGCTTAAAAAGCCTTTGGCTAGCTTGGGTTTAGCCCACATCGCTTGCACAATGGCAAAATTAAAGACAATGGAGCTTACAATGAGGGGTAGGTATTTGACATTCCAATAAGCATAAAAAAATAAACTCGCCCCCACCAACCACGCCTTAGCACTCAGGGTATGCCAACGACTCAGCCCAAAATAGACAAAAAAACTGATGGGCAGGAAAATAAAAATAAACTCCACCGAATTAAAGAGCATAACAACCTTTCTGTTAAAATCCCAGCCCACCGCTGATGGGGATGTTTAGCCCTGTCATATAATCGCTCCCACTGGAGAGCAAAAAGAGCAACATGGGCACAATGTCCTTTGGGGTGGCGTTGCGCTTGAGGGGGTGGGCATCTGCTGTCATTTGCACGATTTTAGGATTAATACCCTCTAAAAATTTAGTTTCAATCATGGAGGGGGAGAGGCAATTAATTTGGATATTGTGTTCTTTATAATCGCTCGCCATAGAGCGCATGAATCCCAAGAGCGCATATTTAAGCGTGGTGTAGATACTCGTGTGTTTGGGGGGAACATTGTGCGTAACACTTGAGAGCAGGCTCACCACCTTACCCCCCTGCTTTTGGCGCGCTAGAGTGGGCAAAAAGGCTTGTAAGATTAAAAAGAAACTTTGCACGCTGGTGTTAAAGCCGTGTTGCAGGGCTTGGGGGGAGATGTCTTTAAGGCGGGTGTAGGCATACTTGGGGTGGGCTAAATGCACGATTTTATGAGGCGTGGGGTGATTAGCTTTGATAATATCAATCAAGCCTTGCACCTCTTGCAAAGAGCTTAAGTCCGCCTTGAGGGGGTGTAGATTGGGCTTGCTAGGCAAGGGGCTTTTATGGCTGTGGGCTAAAATGACACTATCTTGTGGCAACTCTTCTAAGAGGGCTAGCCCCAAATCAGAGGAAGCCCCTAAAATTAAATAAACATCTTTCATTCTAAAACTTTGGCTAAAATGTCTGCCGTGCTCACCAAAAAGGGCTCATCATTGATATTTTCAATGCGCGCTTTTAAACTGGCTACTTGGAATGCTTCATTCAAATGCACAATGCGCCCGCTCACCTGCAGGCGATCCCCCACATAGACGGGTTTTTTAAAGCGCAAATCGTAACTTAAAGACATGGCATACTCACCGGGTAAATGCTTGCCCACCAACCTAGAATAAAACATGCCCAAAGCTGCCCCATGGAAAAGCACCCCCTTGAAACCTTTGGCTTGCATATAATCCGCATTGGCGTGCAGATAGCTATTATCCCCACTTAAGGCGTTGAATTTTTCCAACATCTCAGAGGTTACCACCACGCTAAAGCCCCCACACATCCCCACGCACAAGTCTTTAAACTTATAGGCATGCTTTAAGCCAACAGCCCCACCTGCAACTTGACCCGACTCACACATAGCTTACCCACACACCCCAAAAGAGGTTAGCAAAGCGGTAGGTTTTAGGCATGCTCAAGTTTGCGCGCAATCAAAGCCACCATCTCCCCCACATTTTTAAGCCCCTGCAATTCGCTCAAATGGAATTTGATTTTAAAATGCTTTTCAATGGCACTGATCAAACTGATGTGGTTTAGGCTATCCCATTCCTCAATGTCCTTAGCATTAGTGCTCTCATTGATAACCAAGCTTGAATCATCAAAAATGTCTCTAAAAATCTCTTGCAACTGGCTAAAAATCTGTGCCTGTTCCATCATTCACCTTTATGTAGTGGGGTTTATCTGTGTGCTTTTCTAAATCCAAATGAAAAACGCTCTGGCTCTCTGTTTGGCTCTCTAAAGTGAAACCAAAGCTGGTATAAAGTTGGGCGACCATCGCGTTTTTAGGCGTGGGGTAGTAATAGCCCTTGAGGTTTTTTACGCCCAACTCTTTAGCCCGCTTGACTAGAGAGTTGAGCATGGCAAATTCTAAATCTCTTTTGAGCACCCGACAACTCATCAACCAAATGTCTAAATGGCAGGTCTCCCCCTCAATGCGCCCCACACTGATCGCCACAATGCCATTGTCTCCGAATTTATCCACCAACTGCCCATAAAGGGTGATGTATTTAGGGCTTTGCGCCCATTCTTGCACTTGGGCTAAAGTGCATCGCTTGGTGGTGCAATTAAATTGGTTGGTTTTGTTGATGAGCTGGGTTAGACGCTCAAAAATATGGGGGTTAAAGGGGGCGATGGTGGCGTGCATCTCCAGGCTTTGTAAAAATTCTTCATAAGAGTTAAATTGTTGTTGGGCATTTTGGCACTGGGCATTGGCTTGGTATTGGGCAGCGCGGGCTAAATCCTCTTTGCTCAATGAAATTGGCTCAAAATACCCCGCCTCATCTAGCCTTGCTATGTATTCCTCAGGTTGCCCCATATCAGGCACAGCCACGCTAGGCAATTGCGCAGAAACTAAAGCCCGCTCTGCTGGGTTGTCATCCACAAAGACAAAGCTATCTAGCCCCAAATTGAGCTCTTGGGCAATCTGCTCAATGTTGCGATCTTTGGGCTCAAAGTTTGCCTGGATGCAAGCAAAATCAGCGGGTTTTAAGAGCATGTTCTCATGAGATAAAGCCAAAAGGGCGTTTTCATGCGTGTTTTTAGAGCAGATCGCCAGCAACACCCCCCGTTCTTTAAGCTCTAAAATATAGCGTTGGAAAGCACGATAACTCTCTGCAATCGCGCTCTCACTCCCAAGCACCAAGCCAGCCAAGCCATCATCGGCAATCACACCGCCATAAAGGGTGTTGTCCATATCTAAAATCAAAACCTTCTTAGAAAGCCCAAAAATAGCGCAAACTATCTTATTCAAATTCAAAGCCACACAAGCCAAGCCCTCATAGCTCATTGCATACTTGGCGCGGTAGTATAGGTTAGGATCAAACCACGAAGAGAGCCCCACTTGGGCGGACAGATGCAATAAATCTTGCACATACACTGAGGGGTGTTCTTTGACAAGCTTAACAAGAGCGGTGTTGAGGGCGTTAATAAAGTGGGTCTTGCCCTCTAAATTGTCCAAATTACCCAAAGAGCGGTGCAAGGGCAGATCAAAATTATTGATGATGATCGCACAAGAATAGCGGGTTTTTAAAGAGATGAGCATGATCTCTAATTTGCCCATCTCTTGTTGGACAAGTTTGACAATCTCTTCTATTGGGGCGTTAAGTGGGGGGAAGTGTTCAATATTGAGCCAAGAGGTGTGTAAATAGATGAGATCGGGAGCAAAATCCCTTAAGGGTGGGTTTTCAAACGCGCTTTCTTCGTAGTAGCGGTTGTAATCACTCTCATAAAAGCTGGGCACAATCCCCGCTTTTAAAAGGCAAACCTCTAAGAGGTCTTTGAGTTCAGCTGTGCTTGAGCCCCCTAAGAGGGCTATTTTCTTAGGGAGTCTACCCCCCCCCCCCCCCCCCCCCCCCCCCCCCTTTGCGGCCCTCTTTCTTACCCTCCCCCATCTCATCTGTTTAACTCAACATATCATTAATTTATATCAAAAAACCAACAACAAACAAAAAAAACAATAAAAAAACACTATTAAAAAAACAAAAAAAAAAACAAAAAAAAAAAAAATAAAAAAATAAAAATATATATTATAACATAACCAGACACCTACAACACACCCACACAACCACATAAA
>NZ_FZLB01000074.1:0-3282 GCF_900196775.1 Helicobacter bizzozeronii | reverse complement strand
CTTAATAACGCCCTTAAAACGCTCAATAGTTATTACAAAAACACCCCTAATCCCACGCTTAAAGATCATATCCGCAAACTCAGCGACAATATTATCCGCAATGACATCCAAGAGGGCATCAGCCAGCTTTTCAAGCAATTACCCCCAGAGTTAGGGCACAAATACCAAGAGCTCTTTAACACCGCCCTAAAAGATTACGCCACAATGAAACAAACCCTTAAAATCATTGACAAGGGCAGCTTAAAACTTAGAGATGTGGCTAGAAGCGAGCAAAGGGCATTAGATGCTTTAATCAAATACACACAAGGGCAAGGAGCTGAGGGGTTAGACAATCTCAGCCGTATCACTAAGGGATTAAGCCCAGCTAATAGAGAGGTCTTAGAGCTCAATATGCTTGAGAGACTCTTTGCCACCTCTTTGCACCAACTAGAGGGGCTCAAAGTCTTTGATAGCCAAGCCTTTTTTAAACACTTGGACACCTTGAAAGCGGGCACTTTCCAAAGCAAAGCCGCACAGGATTTTATTGAGATTGCACAACGGGTTTAACCAGCTTTTCAACCAAGATGCCAAGCTAGCCAAAGCTTTAAAAAGCACCACAGGTGAGCATGTGGGCAGTTCTATTGCCACCAGTGTCTGGGGTGCTATGCAATACCAAATCACCAAATTTGCCTTTGCTCTGATGGTTAGAACGATGCCCTTTGTCCCCTTTTTTAAGGGCATTAACTCTAAGGTGAGTGCTGCCGCACTGCGCTACCACATCAAAGCCGCCTTAAACAAGTCCGCCAGTGTGCAGGACTTTAAAATCCAGCTTAACCACCTAGTCCAACGACAAGACTTTGATAACGCCACTAAAGCCTTGATTAGAGAGATTGAGGGGGGATTACCCCCTGATGACCCACCACCTAGTGGAGGTGGTGGAGGAGGGATAGCTAGCCCTAAAGACACGCCCATTAGTGGTGGGGGCAATAAACCCCCTAAGGGCAATGATGAGCACATGGGCAAGGAGGGGAATGGGGGGAAATCAGGGGATGGGAGTGGTGATGGTGCAGGAGGTAACCCCCCAAGCAGTGATGATCTATTAGACCCTAGCAAGCCTTTAAGAAGAGCTAGACCTGAGGAGATCACCCAAGAACTCTTAGAGAGGGTGAAAGAAACTAATGCCAAGATTTGGGTGGGGGACTTGACTAACCCCCAAATTTTGGAGCATTTGGGGTTAGAACCTGATAGACCCGTGAAAATGCTCTTTGATGGGAATGCTTTGAAGCACATTGAGAAAAGGCATGGGTTGAATGCACCTTTAGTCAAGAGTAGCGGGCAACCTGCCATAACAAGGGAGGATATAGCCACTTATCCGCAGATTATCAACAACGCTGATTTAATGCGCATAGAAGATACTAAGGACCATCAAAAGGCTCTAGTCATTGGCAAACAAGTTAATGGGTATTTTATTGCTGTGGAAATTATCAGCCAAAAGAACAACACGCTAAAGTTAAAGACTATGTATAAAGGAAACGGTAAATTAGAAATGGATTCGATTTTTAAAGATGGTGCGCAAATACGACTATCCAAAGATAGCGTCGCCCCCTAGTTGCAAAGAACTAGTGCCACTTAGACGTATCGTGTGCACCCAGCAAGGATACTATAAAAAGAATATTTAATATGTGCTTAAACAAATGCTTAATCTCAAATTAAAAAATAACGCCACTAAAGCCTTGATTAGAGAACTTGAGGGGGGATTACCCCCTGATGACCCACCACCTAGTGGAGGTGGAGGAGGAGGGATAGCTAACCCTAAAGACACGCCCATTAGTGGTGAGGGGAATAATAAACCCCCCAAAGGCAATGATGGACATATGGGCAAAGAGGGGAATGGGAGTGGGAGTGGTGGAGAAACTAGACCCTATGTGGTCATTGAAAAACAAGAGGACAAAGAAGTATTCATTAAAAACCTTGATTTGAGCGCGTCAGCCACGCCTATACCTGCAAGTTTAGATGTAGAGGGGTTTTTAAAGACATTAGAGGGCGTTAAAAATCATAAGAGGTTTATTGAGCATTTGGCCGAGAAAAAAGATGGACAAAGCCGTTTGGCTTACCTTAACCTTGTGGAGCCAACACTCAAAAGTCCCAATATTGAACTCGTCTTTAATGACCCTGTAAGAAAAAAATATATCAAAGCTTTCAAGGATGAAAAAGGCAAGACCTTAAAATATCTATTAATTACAGCTGATAACAACGAAACCCTCATTACAGGTTTACCAGTTAGACAAATAAGCTACTTGCAAAAACAAATAAGAGATGCGGACATTATCCACTCTTTCATTCCGCCGGGTAGGCTTGCTAATGAGCAAGGTGCTTTAACACCGAGTGGGCTACCAACTGCGGAATTTACCACCCCAGAACTTAAAAATCAAGCCAGTCAGTGGGATTTAAGCAACCCTAAGCAGAGCGATGTTCTTAATCTAGGCACGCTCAAAAACCCCGAATTAGACACGCTCAAAGCCCTTTTTGATGCCCCCAACTTGGAACGCCAAATCAGAGCCCCTGAGCTCAAAAACGCTATGGACAATGGCTTTAGCTTAGAGGAAGTGCTCAATTATACCAGCCATTTACCCACAGCCAAACGCACCATTTTTGGCGATGAACTGCACTATAGCAAACCCTTAGAAAATGGCAAGACTCTACACATTAGCGAAACCTACAAAGAACCCCACACTTTGCAATTTAGCCACATGCACATTGTGGAGGATTTAAAAGTTCCCCCCTCTAAAATTGAACCTAACCCCGCTTTTGGGGAACATTTTAAAGAATTTGAGGGTAAAGGCGCACAAGCGGTGGCTAAACTTTTAAAAGAGCAAAGAGGACAGGTAGCAGGGGCTTTTTATCGGGAGGATTTGGGTTATATTGATTTGGTGTGGGGGGATTCTAAAAAAGGGTTAGCCCATATCTTAGAGAGAAGGACACAGCAATACGGGGAGCAACAGGCTTTAGAGTTTGTCAATGATTTACCCAGAATGCTACAAGAGGCTAAATTTTGGCGAGAAATAGAGGATAAAATCGAGTTAGTAACACCTACAGATATGATTGTTTTAGGCAAGAGGGGAGATAATAAATTTGTGCTAACAAGCTTTAGGGATAGGAGAAGCAAGGATAGGTTTAAGGAGTTGGAGAACCCACAGACGGGAGACGATGTGGGCTTTACGGGTAAGTCGGTGTCAGAGCCTCAAACAAAGGATGATGTTCTCTTACCCAACCAAACTGATTCTACCACAACCCCCCAAACAA
>NZ_FZLB01000016.1:0-71497 GCF_900196775.1 Helicobacter bizzozeronii | reverse complement strand
AAGCCGCGATCTCCACTAAAGCTAGAATCCCCTAACTTTAGTTATGGGAGAGTATGTCAAGCACTTTGTAAGGGTGGGAAAGTAGGGCAAAACCCAGCAATAACCACCACTTTGACACACCATTGAAAATCTACCATGCAGATAGAGATACGGGTTGCGGGGGCACTTTTTGCCACAACATAAATGCTATTTATGCTTATTTAAAATTTCAAGATTCAAGCGGTCTAGGTTTTAAAGATGGTGGAGTGTAGGGGGCTCGAACCCCTGACCTCAACGCTGCCAGCGTTGCGCTCTCCCAAACTGAGCTAACACCCCAAAAATGCGATTATAGCATGTTCGCCCATAAAACTCAAGAACCCAGTTCTTGGTAATGTTGTAAATACGCTTGCTGCATACGCTCTTCTAATGCGGAATACCAATCCGTATTAAAATCAGGCTTGTAAGCCTCTAATAACACCATTCTTAAGCGCGTGTGTGTGGATTCTAGGGGCTTGCTATTAAAAATCTTGCGTGTGTTGATAAGCAAAATCGGCTGGATTTTGAGCTTGAAACGCTCGGCTAATAATTTTGCCCCGGGCTTAAAGGGTAAAAATTTCTCCCCACCCTGCCCCCTTGTGCCCTCTGGAAAGATCACCAAAGGCCGATCTTGTTCTAATTTTTCCTTAGCCATTTTGAGCAAAGAGGCTAATCCCCTCTTATCTTGCCGATCGATTAAAATCATCTGCGGGGTTTTGAGCGCATAGCCATAATAGGGCAAATCGCCTAATTCTTTTTTAGCCACCCAACAAATATTGCGTGGGTGGTAGCCCTCTAGGCAAATAATATCAATGATGCTTTGGTGGTTGAGCACAATTAAATTAGCACTCAAATCAAATTCGCCCACTTTTTCCAAAGGTGCGCCCATGAACCAAAAGAACGAGCGGCACCACTTGCGCGTAGCACGGCAATTATTATGCTTGCGGGTTAAAAAATTCATCAAAATAATAAAACCCAGCCCCAAACCCACGACCAAGAGGGCATAAACCCCGCGAATCCTATTCCACATTTGTTTTTTTCACCCAGCCAATTCTCTCATCTTGAGTCAGGATTTTATCATATTGCGCATGCGATCCGATAATTTTAACCGGTATGGAATGCGTGGTGATGGTCAGAATGGTCGAGTTGTCTGTGGGTAAAATCTTGATCTCCGTGTGGGGCAAGAGCACCGCATTTTTGTAACCCGAAAAGATATTCCACAACAACGCCCCCACCAAGAGCAGTGCCACCACCAAACTTGTATTTTTGTAGCGTGTAACAAAATACAGCACCGCCACAAATAGCAACAAAAACCCCAACACGAAGTTAGAAAACAAGAAAAGATTATTTTTGGGCTTGAGGTTGCTCTGCGTGCTGATGGTCTCCACAATGGGGATCAAGGAAAATTGCACGGGTTTGAATTGTTCTTGGTTGAGCGCAAAATAGCTAAAGGAGAGTTGGCGCATGCTCTTGGGTAAAATGCAATAATAAATCCCATGCGATTCGCCTATGCCAAAATGCGAACTCTCAAAGCCTTGCTTGGTCCCTCCCGGGATTTTCAAATCCTCTAAATTGGCCTCCTGTGCCTTGATCTCAAAAACCAAAATGTTATTTTGGCTGTCATATTCTTTCACCTTGTGGCTCACCACTTGGAAATCACGCGCCACCACACCGACATAATTGGGATTTTGGGAAAGATTCACCACTTGCAAGGGGATGCTAGGGACGCTGGAAGTATCCACAAAGCCTTGTTCTTGCGAAAACGCACTCACTTTAAGTGCAGGAATTTCGGCATGGAGCCCCATCACCTTGTATTGGTAGGTCGCACTAAAATTATCATTACCCAAAGACTTCCACTGGGGGGTGAAGTTTAAGCGTTTGAGTTGTTTGGGATTGGGGATTTTAAGCAACTCCGCACCTAGAAATTTGGCTTGTGAGAACAATAGCAAATCATAAGTAATGGAGATAGTCTGCCCCACATACACGGGCTTACTGCTCAGTTCTTGGGCATTCAAGGCTTTTAGGTAGATGACCTTAGCCTTCTCAGCACTTGGATTGGTCCAACAAGGCAGGAGTGCTAAAAGCACAAAGAAAAAAAACTTCAACACAGCTTACTTTTTAGCAACCTCTTTAGAGGCCATGAAAATATCCCAAACTTTTAGCATATCAATCCCAATTTTAAGCTGGATATCCTCACTGATGTCTTTGGCGCTCACCACGCTCTCCTTACCCTCTCCTTTGCCCTGTTTGTTGTTCTTTTGATCCTTAGCATTGAGTTCTTGGAGCTCTTGTTGCAAGTGGTGTTTGAGATCCGCCTCTTTCAAACTAAAGCTGTTTTTATCTTGGGGCACGGGACCAGCAGGGATCACGATGTCAGGTTTGATGCCCACGGCTTGGATGGTGCGCCCACTGGGCAAGTAATAGCGCGCAATGGTGATTTTAATCGCTTCCTCCTTGCCCACTGGGAAGGTGGTTTGCACGCTCCCCTTACCAAAGGTGTCTTCTCCAATAATGATCGCACGCTTGTGATCTTGCAAGGCCCCGGAGACAATCTCGCTGGCACTGGCTGTCCCGCTATTGACTAAAACCGTGATGGGCAAGTTCGCATAAGGGGCGCGGCCATTGGCGCGGTATTCGATGTCCTCAGATTGCACCCGCCCTTTTTGGGAGACAATAACCCCATGCTTGATAAAGAGATTGGATAGATCGATGGCTTGGTTGAGCAACCCACCCGGATTGGAGCGCAAATCCAACACCACGCCCTCTAAGCGGTGGGCTTGCTTGGCCTTTTTAAGTTCAGCCATGGCACTTTTAACCACATTGCGATCAAAGGAATTGACGCGTAAGTATAAAAACTTCGTGCCCTCAATCCACTTGGCATGCACGGATTTAATTTTGATAATATCGCGTAATATTTTGACGACAATGGGCTTAGGCTCAGACTTACGCACAAGGGTTAGCTCAATGGGGGTTTTGGGCTTGCCCCGCATTAAATTCACTGCATCATCAATGCTCATATTGAGCGTGCTCTCAGCATTGATTTTTAAGATCACATCGCCTGCCTTGATCCCGGCTCTAAAAGCGGGGGTATCATCTAGGGGCGCGATGACGGTTAGCGCACCATCGCGAATCCCCACGGTGATTCCTAGCCCGCCAAACTCGCCATCGGTTTGGGCTCTAAAATCGCGGAATTTCTTAGCGGTCAAATAGGAGGAATGCGCATCCAAGTTACTGAGCAAACCATCGATGGCTTTATCCACGATGTCATTAATGCCCACCTCATCGACATAATAATGCTCGATCTGCTCCACCACATTGGAAAACTTTTTGAGCGCATTGAGCCGCTCTTGGGTGGTGGGCTTGCTATTTTTTTTGAGGTGCTTGCTGTGCTGTTGGGTTTGCACCTCTTCTTTAGCCTGCAAAGCATTGGTAACCAAAAACACGCCCAAGCACGACACGAAAAAACCCGTCATGAAAAACTTATTCATCACTTCCCCTAACACATTGATACTCAATATTTTATCTAAAACTCCTTTAGGTTATAATTTAAGTTTGCCATATTCTAGGCGGGAGCATGTGCGGTGTTGTTTGGATTGGAATTATTGGTGCTCTTAGGAGCCATCTTTCTAGGTGTGCGTTTAGGTGGGATGGGGATTGGCTATGCGGGTGGCTTGGGCGTGGTGGTTTTGAGTCTGGGCTTTGGGCTCAAACCCGGGAACATTCCTTGGGATGTGATCTTGATCATCATGGCGGTCATCGGGGCGATTGCGGCGATGCAACTAGCTGGGGGGTTGGATTATTTGGTGAGTCTAGCTGAAAAAATTTTGCGTAAAAATCCTAGATACATTAACTACCTAGCCCCCTTAGTAACTTACATGCTCACAATACTAGCGGGCACGGGGCACACTTCTTTTTCAGTGTTGCCCGTGATTGTGGAAGTGGCTAAGGGGCAAAATATCAAGCCCTGCTACCCGCTCTCCTTAGCTGTGGTTGCTAGCCAAATAGCCATCACGGCTAGCCCAGTTTCGGCTGCTGTAATTGCCATGAGTGGCTTTTTAGAGCCCTTGGGGGTTTCCTACCCGATCTTGCTAGCCATTTGCATCCCCACCACGCTTGCTGCCTGCTTGCTCACCTCCTTAATTGTCAGCACGCTTTTGTCCAGCCGCTTAAGTGAATCTTTTGAAAAACACGCCCCAAATACCCACACGCATAAAGAAGCCCCCAAGAGTGCTAAACTCTCGGTGCTCATTTTTGTTTTGGGCATTGTGGCGGTGGTGCTCTATGCAACCGCCATTTCTAAAAATGTGGGTTGGATCAAACCTGTTGTTTTGCACAGAGATGCGGCTATCATTAGCTTTATGTTGGGTATTGCAACCCTGATCGCGCTGTTTTGCAAAATCAAATGTGGCGATTTGGTACAAACCAGCACTTTTAAGGCGGGTTTGAGCGCGTGCGTGTGCGTTTTGGGCGTGGCATGGCTGGGGGATACCTTTGTGAAAGCCTATATCGATCCCATTAAAGCCCTCGCCTCCAACCTACTTAGCCACTACCCCTTTTTGCTCGCCGTGGGGTTGTTTTTGACCAGCATGCTCCTTTACTCCCAAGCAGCCACCACAAAGGCATTGATCCCCAGCGTGATTGTGGCCATGGGGCTAACCCCTGAACACCCACACGGGGTTTATATTTTGGTGGCTTCCTTTGTGGCGACTTCGGCTCTTTTTGTGCTCCCCACCTACCCCACGCTTTTAGGGGCGGTGCAAATGGATGACACGGGGAGCACACGCATTGGCAGATACATTTTCAACCACCCCTTCTTTTTGCCCGGGGTGCTGATGATCGCCCTTTCTGTGGGCTTGGGTTTTTTACTCGCCCCCTTGTTGATCTGAGGGTGTGGCGGGGGTTTTGCTAAAAAGGGATTCTAGCATGCTCAAGCCCACTTTTTCAGGCACTTTGGGCGCGCTTTCTTTGGGCTCTAACACATCAAAATCAATATCATAGCCGGTCAGCATGCACGCCAAACGCACATTCACGCCATTACGCCCGATCGCCTTGCTCTTTTGATCGCCATAAAGGGTTACTAGCGCGCTTTTTTTGCCCTCTTGAGCCAGCTTGATCTTGATCACATGGGCAGGGGATAGGGCGTTAGCGATGTAAATTTCAGGCACTTCATTATAATGCACGCAATCGATGTTTTCGCTACAAAGCTCCTTGCTAATGGCGTTGATCCGCACGCCCTTAACGCCCACGGTCGCCCCGATGGGGTCAATTTGGTTATTGAGCGATCGCAGGGCTAATTTGGCACGATCACCCGGGATACGCGCAATCCCCATCACCTCAATTTCTTTATCCGCAATTTCGGGGACCTCTAGGTGCAAAAGGGCTTCTAAAAATTTAGGCGTGGTGCGGGAGAGTTCCAAGATCAAGCCCTGCTTGCTGAAACGCACATTCTTTAAAATCGCGCGCACGCTATCGCCCACCTTGAAACTCTCGCCCTTGATACGGTTTTTAAGGGCAAGGACCGCCTGCATGTTCTCAATCTCAACATAGGTATTTTGCGCCTCATCCACGCTCAACACCACACCCTTAACGATCGTGTTGAGCATGGCTTTATACTTTTGGAAGTATTGGTCTTCTAGGCTTTTTTGGATATTAAATTCCAAATCCTTAAAAAGGGCATTGACCGCGCTGCGTTTCATGTCCTTCAAACTGATTTCATAGTGCAAAATATCACTGGGTTTTAAGGACGGGTCGTCTTTGTGCGCTTGGCTGAGTGCGATGGTGTTAGTGGGGTCTTGATCTAATTTGGGATCGCCATCAGCGCACACTTCCACCGCATGCAAGAGGGCTAAATCCTTGTTAGAATCATCGACCACAAAATGAGCGCGGGTGTCAATGCACTCCCTAGCCACCTTTAAAATGCTATTTTTCACCACATCTTTAATCACCTCTGGGCTCAAGCCTTTTTCATAGGCGATCAACTCTACAATGTCTAGTATTTTTTCCACTCTGTTCCTTATGATGTTGTCAGATTGTTTGGGATTGAAAGAAAGTAGCGGGCTATTATAGCAAAAACTCCTCTAAAATTGAAGGCTTGTGTTAGAATAGGGCGGTTAGTTGTGGCTGACGATTCATTTTTAAGGAGCAAACATGGTATTGGGTTTAAAACATTGGGCATGTGCGGCATTCTGTGGGGCGTTATTGGCCAGCACGCCTATATGGGCTCAAGATAATTTGATCAATCAGGGCAAGCAAGCAGAAAAACAGCATGAATACCATAAAGCCTTTGAGCTTTATCAAAAGGCAAGTGATCAGGGCGACCCGCTAGGCACGGCTTATTTGGGGCATTTGTACAAAAAAGGTAAGGGCGTGGCTAAGGACTACAATAAAGCCAAGCAGTATTTTGAAAAGGCAATTGAGATGAGCCAGGCTAAGGGCGAAGAGGGGAGCGCACCAGCCATTATCTTTGCCAAACTCCATTTGGCCAAGATGTATCAAGAGGGTAAGGGCGTGCCCCAAGATTATAAACACGCCTTCCAAATTTACCAGAATTTAGCCCTCGATTTGGCACGCCAGAAAGGCACGCTAGATTTACAAGCCCTCAAAACCAAGCACTATAACGCCTATGGGCGCAAAATGCTAGGGATTGTGCTCTACCACTTGGGCGAGGCTTATAAAAAGGGGTATGGTGTCCATGAGGATTCTCAAAAAGCCCTAGCTTTACTCAACAAGGCTGTAACTTTTGGGAGTCGCCACGCAGAAAAGGAACTCCACTAGCAAAATTTAAGATTTGCGAAACCGCGCCTCTAGGGCATCTAAATAGTGCCCTAACTCCTCAAGTTCTTGGACGACTTCTCCTAGATGGCCCTCCAAGTTAAGCAACTCTTCTTCAATTTCTGCGAACAAGATGGAAATCCCTTGATTATCAGGTGTTTGCATGACTTACCAACCTTGCAAATTCTTTAAAGATATACAACCCATCGCTAGGACCCGGGCTAGCCTCAGGATGGTGTTGCACCGAAAAAATCGGCGCATCTAGGTAACGCACGCCTTCAATCGTGCCATCAAAAAGGTTTTGGTGCGTGATTGTAGCCACTTGGCTGATGTGATCGCTCACACAATAATTGTGATTTTGCGCGCTGATCTCGATGCGTCTTGTGGCTAAATTGAGCACGGGGTGGTTGCTCCCATGGTGTCCAAAACGCAGTTTGTAGGTGGGGAATCCATGTGCGATGCTTAAAAGCTGGTGTCCTAGACAAATGCCCAACATGGGAATCTTAGCCTCTATGAGAGTGGCGATCTCTTGGGTGGCACGCGTGAGTTTGAGCGGATCGCCCGGACCATTGGAGATCAAAATCCCTCTAATTTCCCCCCTTTGATAAGCCTCAATGAGCGTGTGCGCCTTGCTATCGGGGGCAAAACACAGCGGTTTTAAGCCCACTTGCACCAAATTATTTAAAATATTTTGTTTGACTCCAAAATCTAACACCCCCACACAAAAGGGCGGGTTGAGGGTGGGGTAATCTAGTGCCCTAAAATCAAACACCCCTTGCGTGTTGGGTTTGGGGTGGGTCAGTGAGGGGATGAGGTGCAAATTAGCTATTTTGGTGGCGTGATCCAGCAAAGTTTGCAACTCATGCCTGTCTAAATCTTGGGTGGAGATGATCGCCTGCATCGCCCCCTCATCTCTAAGCATGCCCACTAGCGCACGCGTATCCACTCCGCTAATCCCCAAAACCCCATGTTGGTTTAAAAACGCCCCCAAACTCTGCTTGGCTCTAAAATTAGAATAACGCGTAGGGTAATGGCGCACCACCACCCCCGCACAAAAGTTGTGTTGGGATTGGCAATCCTGCCCATTGACCCCCACCACCCCAATCTCAGGCACGCTAAAGATGACAAATTGCCCGCTATAACTAGGATCGCTGATCACTTCTTCATACCCGCTCATCGCCGTGTTAAACACCGCTTCGCCCACCACGACCCCGGGCGCGCCAAAGCTCTGGGCTTCTAACAAAATGCCATTTTCAAATAGAATCCGCGCCATTACAAAAAGCCTTTGCGCCTCAATTCCTCCTCATACATGCGCTCAAAAACCAATTCGTATTCATCGCTACCCACAGGGAGCTTGCGTTTATAATGCTTGATCTTTTCGCTCACCTCTAATTCCACGCTTTCATAAAGCTTGGCATAGGTGTCGATGGATTTAAAAATGAGATTGCGGATCATATTTTCTGAAACAGAGAACATGAATAGGTCCTCATCTAGGATTTTTTCTAAAATCTGGTGGGAAAGGACATTACAGCGATCTTCCCAGCCCAGCACAAAATCCCTTTGGGCGGCTACACGCCTTTTAGCCTCCCAAAATAATTGCCGTTCATCCATGCGCATAAATTCAATCTCATCTAGTTTTTCTTCTAGCAGGTCGCGGACCTTGTGATCGATGGCACTCTCTTGATCCACATTGTCTTGCACCACTTGGTGGGTGAGTTGGGTTAAGCGTTCTAGCGTGCCTTTGAGTTCTAGTAAGGGCGATTGGATTAAATCTTGGGCGATCTTATTCACGATATAACGGACATGGTTGGCTTTCAATCTCATTTTTTGCCCCATTTTTAGAAAATAGGTTTCATTTTAGCCTATCTTAGGTTAAAGTCGATTAAAGAGGGGCGGGCTACTTTGGCGATCTAGGGTGGAATATGCTACAATCTAGGCATAACTGGTTTAACGCTGAGTAAATACTAAGCCCAAAGCTGGTTAATATTAGAGTAAAGGGGTTTTATGGCTGTTGTGTCTGCAAAAAGAGTGTTGTTTTATTGTGCTCTGGCTTGTGGAGGACTGGAAGGGCTTGAATTTGGCCAAATGGGGGATACCAGTTTTGGAATGGGGGGTGCTGGGGTCGCTTTAGAAAACTCCAGTTGGGGGCTTTACTATAACCCCGCACTCTTGGATATAGACTCCCGAACGAAATTTGGGTACAGCTTTGGGGCCTCTATAGGGCAGGAGAGTTTTTTAGAGTTAGTCTCCAAAGCACTCAGTGGGTCTGCCTTAGGTAAAAATACAGAAGCTTTAAATCAGTTATTCCAATCCCACGCTGAGGGCATGACAAAATTTATTACTGGTCAGAGTTCTAGCATTACGATCAATGCCAATGAAGGGAAGGCGGCTCAAACCCTAGTGGAGATGGCTAATCTCATCAACAATTCTATTAAGAGCAATGGGGTTCATTTGGCTTCTCAAAATGGCTTTGTGTTGCAAATCCACCCTAAAGTGAAACGCAAGGGGGGGATTGGGACTTTTGGGATCGGGATTTTTGCCAGTGCCTTTGTGGGGGGTAGCTTGTTAGTAAATCCCAAATATAACCAAATCATTATCCCCACCTCTATTATCGGTTTGCCCCCCATGCCCCCGGGTGCGCATGTGCCCCCCTTTATCCAGATTGGAGCAAGTAAAAATAGTCTGACTTTGAGCCAAAGCAACCAAAGAGATTTTTATAACTCCTCTTTGCTCTCACCCAATGCCAAAAATGCCGCAGCACTTAGGGGCTTAGCTATTGGGAGCGTGCCCTTTGGCTATGCCTATGGGTTTGATTTCCACAAAGGGGGCAAACTCTCTGTGGGTGTAGCCTTGAGGTATCTTTACACCCTAAGCTATGGGATGGGTTTAGCAGGGAATCTGCAGAGCTTAATTCCTCAGATAAAAGGCTTGTTGTCTAATTTTAGCTTTAATTTTAGTGATGTGGTGCAACAAAGCCACTTTGGGCTAGATTTGGGCACAGCTTACCGCATTAAGGGCTTTACGATCGGGCTTGTGGGCAAATACTTAAACGCCCCCAAAATCCGCTATAACTCGGCTATCTCGGATATGCGAATCGATCCACAGGTGCGTTTAGGGCTGGGGTATCGCTGGAAGTGGCTAAATTTAGCTGTGGATTTTGATTTGACCAACAATAAAACCCTCATGATTGGTAGGCGTAGCCAGATGATTGGTGGGGGTATCATGGCAAATTGGAAATGGTTTGGTATCAAGTTTGGGGCAATGGGGAATGTTTCTAAAGAGGGGCTCCATGAGGGCGTGATTTTGACCGGGGGCTTGCGCTTCTTTAGAGTGTTGGATATTTCCGTGCAATCCAGCCTCAAGATGATTGCCTTTAACAACTTAGATAGCTTAGGGGGTTCAGGAGGTTTCTTAGGGGGTCTTAGCAACCTCAAAATCCCCACTTACTTAGCCTTCCGTATTGGCGGGGGTTGGGAGTGGTAGCCCTTGCTCCATATCGAGTTTAGCAAACAGCTAGAGGGGGCTAGGGGTCCTTTTGAGCTAGAGGCTAACCTAGATTTAAAAACCCAACAAATTAGCGTGCTGTGTGGCCCCTCGGGGGCGGGTAAAAGCTCCTTTTTGCGCATTTTAGCCGGATTGGAGTTAGTCCAAACGGGCTATATCCGTTTTAATGAATCGGTGTGGCTGGATACCACTAAAAAAATTTGTCTCCCGCCACAAAAACGCCCCTTGGGCTTTGTCTTCCAAGATGGCGCGCTTTTCCCGCATTTAAATGTCTATGAAAATATCATTTTTGGCAACCCACGCCACCAAGCACGCATTGAGGAAGTGATTAGCCTAATGGGTCTAAAAGGGCTTTTAAAACACCCCACCCCCATGCTCTCAGGCGGGCAAATCCAACGAGTCGCCCTCGCACGGGCGTTGGTGCGTATTTTAGACCAACAAAACGCCCTTTTATGCCTAGATGAACCCTTGAGCGCTTTGGATGCGGATACACGGGCGCATTTGCAAGAACAACTCAAATACATCAGCGCGCATTTCAAGCTCACAACTTTAATCATCACCCACGATCTGCTAGAAGTCCACAAACTCGCCCACAATTTGATTTGGATTGAAGAAAAGCCCCAAAAACACACATGCCTTATGCGTGATTTTAAAACCCAAGAGGGGCTATGCGCACGGGTGCTAGAGATTAAGGGGCAGAGTGTGGAATTGGTTTTAGAAAGACAAATTATTTCCTTGCCCCTTAATTCTTTACAAACACCCCCAACCTTAAAAGAGGGGGATTTATGGGCGTTGATCCCCCAGCGTGCAGAACGGCTAGATTGGCATCCATAAGTTGGGGTGTGGGTATTAGATTTAATCTTTTGTGCTAGCATGCACCAAAAATTCTTAGGAGTAACACATGCTAGACACTAGAACCCAATCGCTCAATAACAACCCTAATTTGAGCAAAAAAGATGTCAAGGTGGTCGAAAAAATCTTAAGCAAGAATGACTTAAAAGCGTTGGAGATGAAAAAACGCTACGCTCAAGACGGGCTGTATGTGCTTAATTTTATGAGTTCGCCCGGCAGTGGTAAAACCACGCTATTAGAAAATCTTGCCAGCTTTGTGGATTTTAAATTCTGTGTGATTGAGGGGGATTTACAAACCAATCGCGATGCGGACAGACTGGTTAAAAAAGGCGTGGCCGCCCAGCAGATCACCACAGGTGAGGCGTGCCACTTGGAGGCTGCCATGATTGAGGGGGCTTATGATATCCTCAAACAAAAGGGGGCGATCGCACAAAGTGATTACCTCATCATTGAGAATGTGGGGAATTTGGTTTGCCCCTCTAGTTATAACTTGGGCGCAGCAATGAATATTGTTTTGCTCTCCACGCCTGAGGGAGATGATAAGGTGCTTAAATACCCCACGATGTTTTTATGCGCCGATGCGGTGGTGGTGAGCAAGGCGGACTTAATGGATGTCTTTGGCTTTAGAGTGGCACAAGTACAAGAGGACATGGACAAACTCAAACCCCAAACGCCCATTTTTACCTTGAGTGCCAAAGACCCTAGCTCTTTGCAAGCCTTTAAGGACTTCTTGGTCCAAAGACGCGATCAAAATTACCAATCCGAGCATTCGTTTTAGGGAATCTGAAGTGTGTCTAGCCATCCCCTCTAAGGTGATCGCCATTGAGGGTAGCACCGCCCTTGTAGAGACCATGGGCGTGCAACGCGAGGCAAGCTTGGATTTGATGGATGAACCAGTAGATGTGGGGGATTTTGTGCTCTTGCATGTGGGGTTTGTGATGGGCAAGATAGACCAACAAGATGCCCAAGAGTCCCTAGCCCTTTACCAGCAAATGATCGCCAACATGGATGATGACTCCTAATCTCATCGATGCCTTTAGAAATCAAGATGTGATTTTGGCTTTCATAGCCAAAATCCAAAACCTAGCCCAGCAACTCCCCCCGCCCCTACGCCCCCTAAACATTATGGAAGTGTGTGGGGGGCACACGCACACGCTAATGCGCTATGGATTGGGCACGCTCCTAGAACCCGCATTAAATTTTGTGCATGGTCCGGGTTGCCCTGTGTGTGTGATGCCTAAATTGCGTATCGATCAAGCCATCGCTTTAGCGTGCATGCCCAATAGCATTGTTGTAACCCTAGCCGATCTCATCAGAGTCCCCGGAAGCCAAGCCAGCTTACAACAAGTCAGAGCACAGGGCAAAGATGTGCGTTTTGTCTATAGCCCCTTGCAAGTTTTGCAGATTGCGCAAGATAACCCCAGTAAAAAAGTGGTTTTTATTGCCATCGGTTTTGAGACCACGACCCCTATGAGCGCAAGCTTAATCCAGCAAGCCCAAAAACGCCAACTTAATAATCTCTTTTTCCATCTAAACCATGTGCTCGTGCCCCCCAGTGTGCGCGCCATTTTAAATTCTAAACACCAAATCCATGCGCTCATTGCCCCCTCCCATGTGAGCGTGATCAGCGGGGCTAAGATTTATGCGCCTTTTGTGCAAGAACACCAACTCCCCGTTGTGGTGGCTGGGTTTGAACCAGTGGATATGCTGGAGGGGATTTACATGCTCTTAAAACAAGTGCTAGAAGGGCGCACCCAACTAGAGATTCAATATAGCCGTGTGGTGAGCATGCAGGGCAACTTGAGGGCGCAAAATTTAGTTGGAGAGGTGATGCAACCCCGTGCATTTGCATGGCGTGGATTGGGGGAAATCCCCTTTTCTGGAATGGGTTTGCGCCCCCGTTATGCCAATTTGGATGCCGAGATTGTGTTTAAAGAACACCTACCCCAAACTGCCCGCCTTGATCATAAACTTTGTTTGTGTGGGGATATTTTAAAGGGCGTGCTCAAACCCCTTGATTGCTCCCTTTTTGGCACGGCCTGCACCCCCACCCACCCCATTGGCGCATGCATGGTGAGTTCTGAGGGGGCATGTGCGGTCTATTATCGCTACTCTAAACCCATGCCTTGATCAACTGGTATAAAGTTGCCATAATGCTTAGGGCGTAAATGCAAAGTAGGAGGATTTTATGAATCCGCTCATTGGCTAGTAAAATGAGTTTGATTCCTATGCCCACCCCCAGTAGCGCGCCTAGCCCCGTGATCGATCCAGCTTGCAGGGCGCGATCGTCTAACACGCCGGAGTGGTATAAAGAGATGACCCCTGAAAGCGAAGAAAAGATCACAAAAAAGAGCCCCAAAGGCACGATCTTTTGGGTGCTATACTTTAAAAAATAGCCCAAAAAAGGCACCATTAAAATCCCCCCACCCATCCCCAGAGGGATAGAAAAAATCCCAGTTATCAAGCCAGCTAAGGCTAAAATCCCATGTTTCTCGCTAATCCCCCATGTAAAGGATTTTGTAGCCGTAAAATTTTGGGGCTTAGAGTGCATTTTAAAATGCGCATTAGAATGATCGGAAGTGTCCGCATGGCTGAAAGCATATTTGATAAAAGTGTAGCACACCACCACCACAAAGACTCCCATCAAAATGCGATCGTCAATCCACTTGAGTAAAAAGCTCCCCAAGATCGCCCCCATCAATCCCCCAATGGCAGCAAAAAACCCCTCTTTTAAATCCAACAAGCCCTTTTTATAATTGATGATCGAGCCAATTAAAGAGGAACAGAGCATTTGGGAGAGAGAAATCCCCACTGCATGGCTGTAGCTAAAGCCGGCAAAAATAGCCGCAGGCACGACAATCTCGCCCCCACCAATGCCAAAGAAACCCGCTGTAACACCCGTAAAGAAGCCCACCAAAGCCAAGATCAAGGCTTGTATCCAATCAAGTGCTGCGCTCATGGTTCCAGCAAGGGGGTTTGGCATAAGTTATGTTGCACGCATGCAAGCCTAAGTTTCTCTAAAAGCGGGGTACTAAGAGTTTGCATGGGGATTTGTTGCTTGTCTCTCTCTTGGTTGTAATACAATTTTTCTCCTATTTTGTGCGGGATTTTAAGATCATCTTGGGCTAAAAACACCTCATAGTATTGGCGTAAATAAAATTGATCTTGAATAGCTTGGAAAATAAGGTATCGTTGGATGGCTGACTTGGTATTTATTTGGATTTTTAACAAAGACTTCTCACATGAAAGCTCAATGCTAGGTTCTTTTGTGAAAGCTTGCAAACAAAACCCCTTGCGCACCTCTTGCCCATGGAAAATCCCCAAGCAAAAAATGCTTTTATTTTTGTCTTGGAGGCTGTCTATGCCTAGCAGATACTTTTGTTGGTTAAAAATGAGGGCTTGAGAGACGAGCCACATTTTCTTAGAATTTGTTGGCATGCCTATTTGTTGGGCTATCTCTTTAAGCCAGGGGTCAATGTGGGCGCGCATTTGCTCAAGGCTTAGGGGTTCTTCTTGGCGTGCCTTTAAACAGGGTTGGCTGTGTGGGCACTCTGTTTGCAAACGCGTTAAGAGTGTGTCGCTGATGTCATCCATTGGGATTTGAGTCGGGCTATACTTGGAGCTATAATACAAAGTGGCACTCTTGATCCCCACTCTAAGTTTGTCATAGAGTGGGGAGATGGAGGTTTGGCTAGGGTAGTTTTGGCGATAAAAGCGTTGCAAGAAAAAGGTTTGATCTTTTTGAGTAAAAATTAGATGGTTGTATTCTAAATGCCCACTCTGCTCCCTGCTAAACTCAATGTGCAATAACCCTTTATCTAGCCAAAAGGGACTAATATACCAACCCTTAGAGCGCGTGCTGACTAGACAAAAATTTGTATGGAAATTAGATCGGGTGCCCAAACCCACACAAAACCCGTTTTTGCTGTAATCTTGATTGTGTGCAGCATAGCCAAAGAGAACAAAGGGATCGGGGGTCTTAAACTGGATAGTGCCCTTGACAACATAAGAGAGGTAATCTTTTGGGTTTAGCTTAGGATTTGGGGCTAGTGCTTTAGATAGCTGCGTACCCAAAGTGTCTAATGCACTAGAATAGTCTGTCAGGCAGGCGCAAGGTTGCGTGTTACCCCAAGTAAGGCAGAGCACTAAAGCCCATGCCCACTTACTCAATCCCATGTTTCTCATCCCATGTTTGGCAGTCATGTTTTTTATAACAATGATCCTCTAGTGTGTCTAGCACGCCATTATCAATTGCGTCCATATAAATTTTCTTGATATAAATTTTCTTGCCATCGCGTTTTTGGCGATAAAAGGGATCGGGCTTGTCTTCATCAATAGTGCCGGTGTAGCTGTACAAAACATAGCGATCGCCCTCTTGCTTGAAGAGCAGAGTCTGTGATTTGAAAGCTGATATTAAAGCACATCAAGCGCATATTTTCCTCAGCAACCAACAAACGCATCACAACACCACAATACAAAGTCTTCCCTACATAGGCTCGACTCACCTCTAGGATATGGGCTGTTTTAGAATAGTTGCCCCCATCGGGGTCAAAATTAGAATCAAGCTTTTGGGCAAAACGCTCTATTTTGTTATAAGAGGTATTATAAGCACACTCCAAGCCCCATGCCAAATTAACTAGAAGGCACAAAAGCCCTAAAACCCTCCCCACTCTTAGCCTCGCCATTAATCCTCCTTGCAATACCCCTTATCTTCGCAACGCATCACTAAGTCTTCCAAAATATTTTCTTCCATGGTGTCCATGAAAATTTTCATGCGATCTCTCTTTTGGCGATAAACAGGATCGATTGGGTTGTCGTTGTTTTGGACATCGAGTGTTGTCAAAACATAACGACCCTTAAAGGGTTTAAAAGTAAAGTGCGCGCGGTCGATGCCATTTTCTCGACCTATCGTATCTGCCTCATCAGCGCATGCCTGATAGTCCTCACGCAAGTGCAAGAGAACTGCATCTTTTTTAAACTCCATGTCAATGATAGATAAGGGAGATTCATTGTTTAACATCAGGCAAGAGCCCTTATACCACTTAGTCCCCCGACTAAATCCAAAACACATGAAGCTCAAGTCAAGTCCAGCCGTCGGACCACCATGGGAGGGATTATAGTTAATGATTTTGCCGGCCTGATAACCACGCACCACAGCCCCGCAATAAGTGATCCCACCCACCACGGCTTGACTTTTCTCTAGCACATATTGCACGCCCCATGTACTTTGGTCATTATCCTTAAATTTTTTCGCAAAATCACTTGCAACATCGAGCACAGCGTCCCAATGGTAATTTGGGTTAGTCTTACAACCCAAACCCCACGCCACATTAACCAAGAAACACAAAAGCCCTAAAATTTTCCCCACTCTTAGCTCCACCATTAATCACTATCGCTTTTGTCTTGACAATATCCTTTATCAAGGCAACGAAGATACAAGTTCTCTATGATATTTTGATCCATTTTAATCCATAAAAATTTGTTTGCCATCTCTTTTGGTAACCCAAGATATGGGGATTTGTAGCATGTTTGTGCTTGTATTTTGGTTACAAGGTGCATGCAAGATTTAAAGGCAAGCGATAGGCATAAAGACTGGTATGGAAAAAAACTTAAAAATGTTTTATAGGTTAGGAGGGTTTTCAAAGTTTTAATTAATTAAATTATGCTTTAATACTCATTTAGATTGGTTTAGTTGGAGTTAGTGTTTGCAAGCAGAAGGCGTTGTAGAACACCCCTATTTTGGGGTCTTTATCTTATTGGTCTTTAGTTTCTTGGTCTTTAATTGGACTTTAAAAATCCAGCGTTATATCAGCCGTGCTTTAGCCAAACGCAAGAATGAAAAACTCAAGCTTGCGCCCTATGAATGCGGGCCCATTGCTCTAAAGCAACAAAACCGCATCTCCCACCAGTTCTATGTGATGGCGATGCTCTTTATCCTCTTTGATGTGGAGATTGTCTTCATGTTCCCGTGGGCGTTGGATTTTAAAGAATTGGGCTTTTTTGGCTTTTTTGAGATGTTGAGCTTTCTTTTCTTGCTCACCATTGGCTTTATCTATGCTTTAAAGAGAGGAGCACTCGAATGGCACAGCATGAAATAAGTTATTTGAAAAATAGCGGGTTGCCCATTGCTCTTAGCACGCTAGACAAGCTTTTAAACTGGGGGCGCAGCAACTCGCTTTGGCCCCTCACTTATGGGTTGGCATGTTGTGCCATTGAGATGATGGCGACCGGGGGCTCGCGTTTTGACTTTGATAGATTTGGCACGATCTTTAGAGCCTCCCCCCGCCAGTCCGATGTGATGATTATCGCCGGGACTTTGACCAAAAAGCATGCCGAATTCACCCGTAGGCTTTATGACCAAATGCCCGAACCCAAATGGGTGATCTCAATGGGCTCATGTGCGAACACGGGGGGGATGTTTAACACCTACGCAACCGTGCAGGGCGTGGATCGCATTATCCCCGTGGATATTTACTTGCCCGGGTGCGCACCCCGCCCAGAGACCCTGCAATATGCCCTTATGGTGTTGCAAGATAAGATCCGCCGGGCTAAAGCCCTCCCCACCCCTAACCCCAAACGCTTGATCTAAGGCTGATAATGATTAGAAAACAACGCCCCAATGCCAATATGCAAAGGCAAGTGCATTATTCTGATAGGTTCCATGTCGTCCCTGACACGCCTAAGAAATCTTTGATTGGCACGCCCTATGAGGTGATCTACAACCATTTGAGCTATTCTTACCCGATTTTGCAACACTTTTTAGAATTAGATTGTGCGGTCTTTTGGGTGCAAAAAAGCGACTTGGTCGGTGTAGCGGGTTATCTTAAACGGCTGGGGTATGAAACCTTGAGCGAGATGAGCGCAATTGACTTTTTGGAAAAAAGAGGGGAGTTTGAGCTATTTTACCAGTTTGTGTCCTTTGCCCCTAACTTTGCGGGGAAACGGCGGGTGCGCTTGAAATGCACGCTCTTAGAGAACGAACAAATGGACACTCTCAGCCATCTCTTTAGATCGGCTTTGTGGAGTGAGAGAGAGGCTTATGATATGTTTGGGATCATCTTTAAAGATCACCCGCATTTGTGCCGTATTTTAATGCCCGAGGATTGGGTGGGGCACCCCTTGCGTAAGTCTTATCCGCTTAAGGGGGATGAACATGCCGCTTGGTATGAGGTGGATAAGATTTTTGGCAAGGAATACCGCGAAGTTATTGGACCCGAGCAAAGAGATAGCGCACGGGTGGATGAAAAAGACACCTTTAACTTCTCTAAGATCGGGCATGAACAATCTAAGGGTTTGCCTTTGGAGGATAACCCCAGTAAATACACCTTCCAAAAGTCCTTGTTTGTCAAAGACTTACACACAAAAGAGCCCACAGAGCTTAAAGAGCGTCCCTAATGGCACAGATTTTTACCAAACTCAAACCCCAGTTTGAAAATGTGATCTTTGAACGCGATGATGACCAAATGGTGATCAACTTTGGTCCCCAACACCCCTCATCACATGGGCAACTGCGTCTGATCTTAGAGCTGGATGGGGAGAAAATCATTAAAGCCACGCCTGATATTGGCTACTTGCATCGGGGTTGTGAAAAGCTGGGCGAGAATATGATCTACAATGAATACATGCCCACCACCGATCGCCTTGATTACACCTCATCAACCAGCAATAACTACGCCTTTGCCTATGCGGTGGAAAAACTCTTGGGGCTAGAAATCCCCCGCCGTGCCCAAGTGATCCGCACGATTTTATTAGAACTAAACCGCGTGATCTCCCATGTGTTTTTCTTAAGCGTGCATGCCCTTGATGTGGGCGCAATGTCGGTGTTTTTGTATTGCTTTAAAACCCGTGAATATGGGTTAGACTTGATGGAGGATTATTGCGGGGCACGGCTCACACATAATGCGATCCGCATTGGGGGCGTGCCTTTGGATTTACCGCCTAACTGGCTAGAGGGTTTAAAAAAATTCATCCAAGAGGTCCGTGAGATGCACAAACTCATTAGTGGCTTGCTAGATAGTAACCGCATTTGGCGCGCACGCTTGGAGAATGTGGGCACGCTCACTAAAGAACAGGCAAAGTCGTGGGGGGCGAGTGGGATCATGTTGCGCGCGACTGGGATCGCCTATGACATCCGTAAAGAAGAGCCCTATGAACTTTATAGCGAACTGGATTTTGATATTCCGGTGGGCAACCACGGGGATAGCTACGATCGCTACTTGCTCTATATGTTTGAGATCGAGCAATCCTTACGGATGTTAGAACAGCTGATCCCCTTGTATGCACCCACCAACACCACGATCATGGCACACGCCCCCCACTATATCAGCGCGCCCAAAGAGGATATCATGACCCAAAACTACGCCTTGATGCAACATTTTGTCTTAGTAACCCAAGGGATGCGCCCGCCCAAGGGCGAGGTTTATGCCCCCACCGAATCGCCCAAGGGCGAGCTGGGCTTTTTTATCCATTCAGAGGGTGAGCCCTACCCTTATCGCCTCAAAATCCGCGCCCCGAGTTTCTTTCATATTGGATCGTTGCAAGATGTTTTGGTGGGGCAGTATCTAGCCGATGCGGTTACTATCATCGGATCGAGTAATGCCGTCTTTGGGGAGGTGGATCGATGAGGCGTTTTGATTTACGCCCTTTAAGAGATGAGCCCAATGAGGCGGTCTTGAATCGCTTAGGGGCGATCATGGATGCTAGCGTGGCTGCAGATGAGGTGGTGATTTTCATGTTAGAAGTGGTGGATTTTGATATTGTGGAGCAGAGTGCGGAATTTATCCAAAAAAGGGGCGATCTCTTGCTTAATTCTTTGCGGTTTAACCGCGTAGATTGGACTTTAGTGGTTAAAAAGGCTAGTGCATGCCAAGCGTAGAGATAGACGGGCAAACCATCGAGTTTAAAGAGGGGCAAACCATCTTAGAGGCCGCTAGGAGTGCGGGGGTGTATATCCCGGCTATTTGCTATCTGAGTGGGTGTTGCCCCACCGTGGCGTGCAAGATGTGCATGGTGGAGGTGGATGGCAAGCGGGTTTATGGTTGTAACACCAAAGCCAAACCCAATAGTAAAATCTGCACCAACACCCCCGCTATCAAAGCCGAGCGCAAGATGATCATGCAAACTTACGATGTCAATCACCCCCTAGAGTGTGGGGTGTGTGATAAAAGCGGGGAGTGCGAGTTGCAGGATATGACCATGCGCATGCAGGTTGAAACCCAGCCCTTT
Organism: Helicobacter bizzozeronii; assembly: GCF_900196775.1. Classification (NCBI taxonomy): domain Bacteria; kingdom Pseudomonadati; phylum Campylobacterota; class Epsilonproteobacteria; order Campylobacterales; family Helicobacteraceae; genus Helicobacter; species Helicobacter bizzozeronii. The sequence continues at coordinate 51,130 of NZ_FZLB01000016.1, read as the reverse complement.
AGTGTGCGGGATAACTTAAAGCCCTTTGCCTTTTGGGCGCAAGCCTCTTACGATCCCAATTTGTGCATCATGTGCGAACGCTGTGTAACCACTTGTAGCGATAATATCGGGGATGCTAATTTAAAGGCAGTGAAGGCGGATTTGCACGCCCCGGATAAATTTAAAGCTAGCATGCCCAAAGACCCCTTTAGCGTGTGGAGTCGCAAACAAAAGGGGATGATTGGCTTTGTAGGCAACACCCCTTGTTTTGATTGCGGGGAGTGTATTTCTGTGTGCCCGGTGGGCGCGATTGTCTATAAGGATTTTAGCTATAAAGCCAATGCTTGGGAGCTCAAACACATCGACTCCACTTGCATGCATTGTGCGGCAGGGTGTTTGATTGACTATGAGGTGCGCCATTTTGACACTTTAGGTGAGGATCAAAAAATCTTCCGTGTGGGTAATGACTTTTACCATAATCCCATCTGTGGGGCGGGGCGTTTTGCCTTTGATTGTTCCTCGAGCAAAAAGGGTAGCCCGGACTTATTAGAGGCGGTGCAACGATTCAAGGAGGCTAAATCTGTATTAATCGGGGGCGATTTGCTCAATGAAGAAGCCTACTTGATCGAATACATGCGTGCCAAATTGGGCTTTAAGCTTTATAATGAGCCCGTGCGTCTGTTCCAAGAGTTTTTAAACACATTTGGCATGCCTTGTGAGAGTGTAGAGAGTATTAGAAGTGCCAATGCGATTTTCACCCTGGGATCACAAATTAGAAACGAAAACCCGCTCATCAAATACGCCATCTCTAATGCGCTCAAGGTCAATAAAGCTAGTCTAATTTACGCCCATCCGATCTTAGATCAAGACATCACCAAGATTTGCCGCAGTGTGTTACCCATTTGCATGTATGGGGTTGAAGAATTGATTTTGGGGGCTTTGATGTTAGCTTTAGGTATCTCTAGCCCCTGTCTAGAGCCCATCTTGGCGAGCTCTTTTGAAGTCCCGCAAGTTTGCGACCTAGAAAAGCCCACCGAGCCTAAGATATTCTACAAATTATTCAAGGATAGCGAGCTTAGATTAGAAATCTATGACAAAATGCATAGCTTTTTAGGCAAGGCTAATCAAATTGCCCTCATTATTGGCAAAGAAATTTACACCCACCCCCAAGCCAAAAACATGGCTTTAATGCTCCAAGAGATCGCCAAGCACCCCAAAGTGAAGATCATCTTGATCCCCCCAACACCCAATGCTCTGGGCATCGCCTCCATCTGCCAACTAGACAAACAAGAGGGCTTAGAGAGTCCTAGCGTGGGCGTGCGCGCACGGGCAGATTACACCCTAGATAGTGATTTTAACCAAGCCCACCGGGTGGATTTTATTTTGCCTAGTTTTAACCAATTAGAGGGGAGCACCACCAATTTTGAAGGGCGTTTGTTGCCCCTAAGACCCGCACTCAAATTTGAGGGCTACGATCTAAGCGACATCGCCCAACATTTTGGGCTTTTGGGCGAGAGTTTAATAGATTATACCCACCTATTGCCCCAAGAAAAGGGTTACCAACCCATCGCCTATGATGATCTGCTCAATGCCTATAGCAATGACAAAAGCAATTTAAGGGGCTATACCCTTAAAATCCCCCAACAAGAAAGCCCCACCCAAGCCCAGCCCATTAGCCCAAACACACCCCTTGCTTTCAATGCCTATTGCCAATATCCCCAAAGCCAATTTGGCTTAGGCACTCTGTTTAGCCAAAATCTCCAGCTCAAAGAGGGGATTTATACCTCCCAAGCGTATTTGGAGAGTTTAGGGATTAAAGAGGGGGAGAATATCTGCCTGAGTTGTGGGGATTTAAAGCTAGAAGGTCCGCTGTTTGTCGATCGCGCCTTAGAACAAGCTGTATTCGTGGTGAGCCCCAGTTTAGACAAGGCAGGTATTTTCAAAGATGGCTGGTTTGCGAATTTACAAGTGGAGGGCGCATGAGCGCTTATATCATAGAGACTTTACTCAAAATCTTAGTGGTTATCTTGGTCTTTGCGGGCTTAGGGGCGTTTGGGACTTATTTAGAACGCAAGGTGTTAGCCATTTTCCAACGCCGACTAGGTCCGACCTATGTCGGTCCTTTTGGGCTCTTGCAAGTGATCGCCGATGCGATCAAGCTTTTCACCAAAGAAGATGTGATCCCCCAACATGCCAACCGCTTGATCTTTTCTCTAGCCCCCGTAATTGCGATGGTGAGTGCCTTTGTGTGCATGGCTCCCATTCCCTTTTTTGGGGATTTTACAATTTTTGGCTACACCATTAAGCCCATTATCTCGGATATTAATGTCGGTCTGCTCTTTTTCCTAGCGGTGGGCTCGGCAGGCATTTATGCGCCTTTGCTAGCTGGGCTAGCCTCTAATAGCAAATACGCTTTAATTGGATCAGCGCGCGCAGCTATCCAGCTTTTGAGCTTTGAGGTGGTGAGCACCTTGACGATTTTAGCCCCCTTGATGGTGGTAGGCTCGCTCTCTTTAGTGGAGATCAACAACTACCAAGCTGGCGGACTAACCCATTGGCTAGTCTTCAAACAACCCCTAGCTTTCTTTTTATTTTTAATTGCCAGCTATGCGGAGCTCAATCGCACCCCCTTTGACCTGCTCGAACATGAAGCCGAAATTGTGGCGGGCTTTTGCACCGAATATAGTGGCTTGCGTTGGGGTATGTTTTTCTTAGCCGAATACGCCCATCTTTTTGCCTTTTGTTTTGTGATCTCGCTGATTTTCTTTGGGGGGTATAATCCGTTGTGGATTATCCCGGGCGGGGTGATGATCTTGTTGAAAGTCTGTTTCTTTGTGTTTTTGGCGATGTGGGCGCGCGCGACCTTCCCCCATGTCCGTCCCGATCAGCTCATGCGTGTGTGTTGGAAGATCATGTTACCCTTGTCTCTAGTGAATATCCTCATCACGGGGCTTGTGATTTTGCTTTAAAGGAGAGTGCTTGGCAAAACAAACTTATAAGTGGCTCAAAGACCCTCCCCAAGAGGACAGCGCACCCAAAAAAGTATGGGGCACGCTCAAATCTAGCTTTGGGTTAGACCTCTTTAAGGGTTTGGGCTTGACGATCAAGGAATTTTTTAGCAAAGAGGTTACCATCCACTACCCTATGGAGGTCTTGCCCTTAAGCCCGCGTTACCGCGCCGTGCATCACTTGCAACGACTCTTGGATTCTGGCTCGGAGCGTTGCATTGGGTGTGGGTTGTGTGAGAAGATTTGCACGAGTAATTGCATCCGAATCATCACCCATAAGGGCGCAGATGAACGCAAACACATTGATAGCTACACCATTAATTTAGGGCGGTGCATTTATTGCGGATTGTGTGCAGAGGTTTGCCCAGAGTTAGCGATCGTAATGGGGCAACGCTTTGAAAATAGTAGCGTGCAACGCTCCCAATTTGGGGGCAAGGCGGAGTTTTTAACCGATGTGGCGAGCGCTAAAGATCATAGCCATGTGGAATTTGCTGGCTTTGGTGCGCCCAGTGTAGATGCTAGCCAACGGGTGCAACAAACGCCCCTAGATTATGCCAGCAAAGAGGAACAAGCCAGCCAAGAGGAAAACAAAGATGCTTGATACAATCGCCTTTTACTTCTTTGCAATTCTCACTTTGAGCATGGCGTTAGTGGTGATCACCACCAAAAATATTTTATATGCCATGAGCGCACTGGCTGTAACGATGGTCTTTGTGGCTGCCTTCTTTTTCTTGCTCAATGCGCAGTTTCTAGGCGTGGTGCAGATTTTAGTCTATGTGGGGGCGGTGATTGTGATGTATGCTTTTGGCATGATGTTCTTTAATGCCTCTGAAGAGGTCTTTGAGCGCGCGCATGCCCCTAAGTTGGCGTGGTTTTTGGCTGGGGGTGTGGGCTTGGTGCTGGTGTTGGCTTTGGGCGCGCCGGCGATCAATGACCATGTGAGCGCGCAAGCGTCCTATTATGCCAAAGAATACCACGCCACACAAGACTTGCTCACTAACCCCAAAGATGTCCCCCAACTCAAACTGCTAGGCTATGCCCTCTTTGGGAAGTATTTAGTTGTTTTTGAAGCTGGGGGGCTGATGCTCTTGGTGGCGTTGGTGGGCGGTATAGCCAGTGCTTTAAGAAAAAGCCATTTAAAGGATGAGGCGTGATCACACTGGGGCATTACTTGGTTTTTGCGGGGCTATTGTTTTGTATTGGGCTAGCAGGGCTGTTGAGGCGTAAGAATATCTTAATGTTATTTTTTTCCACTGAGATCATGTTAAATGCCATCAATGTCGCCCTAGTCGCCACCGCACACTATATCCACAACATACAAGGGCAAGTCTTTGCCCTTTTTATGATTGCCCTAGCCGCTAGTGAGGTGGCGGTGGGTTTAGGCTTGGTGATCTTGTGGTTTAAAAAGCACAAAAGCCTAGATATAGATACACTCAATAGCATGAAAGGCTAGAGATGGATGCGTATTGGCTCTTATTAGCGGTGTTGTTTTTGCCCTTAGGCGGGGCGATCTATGCGGGGCTTTGGGGGGGGTGTCGCCGGCATTTGCATGTGGGGGTGGTTAATTCCTTGCTCTTATTTGTGTCCTTTTTGAGTACTTTGGTGTTGTTGATTCAGGCACTGCAAGGCTATTCCTATCAGGCGTTTTTGCTGGATTGGATCAACATGGGGGATTTTCGCATCGGGTTTTCTTTCATGCTCGATCCCATTAACGCCGTGATGATTGTGGTCGTAACTTTGGTTTCTTTCTTGGTGCATGTCTATTCCATTGGCTACATGCAACATGACAAGGGCTATAACCGCTATTTTAGTTATCTCTCTGGCTTTGTGTTTTCCATGCTCTTTTTGGTGCTGAGTGATAATTTTTTAGGGCTCTTTGTGGGCTGGGAGGGCGTGGGGCTATGCTCTTACCTCTTAATTGGTTTTTGGTATCACAAGAGTAGTGCTAATAGCGCCTCCATTGAAGCCTTTGTGATGAATCGCATGGCGGATTTGGGCATGCTCATGGGCATTTTGTTATTGTATTGGAGTGTGGGATCGCTCCAATATTCTGTTGTCTTTGCTAATATTGGCTCAATCGACCCCTATGTGCTCTTTTGGATCGGGGTCTTGCTCTTTGTGGGGGCGATGGGTAAGAGCGCACAATTCCCCATGCACACTTGGCTAGCCAATGCGATGGAGGGTCCCACGCCCGTATCTGCCTTGATCCATGCCGCCACGATGGTTACAGCAGGGGTGTATTTATTGGTGCGCGCCCACCCGCTTTATAGTGCGATTCCCCAAGTGGGTTATGCCATTGCGTGTTTGGGGGCGTTTGTGGCGTTATTTGGGGCGAGCATGGCTCTAGTCAATAAAGATTTAAAGCGCATCATCGCCTATTCCACGCTCTCCCAACTAGGTTACATGTTTGTAGCCGCCGGATTGGGGGCTTACTGGGTCGCCCTCTTCCACCTCTTCACGCATGCCTTTTTTAAAGCCCTCTTGTTCTTGGGGGCGGGCAATGTCATGCACGCCATGCACGATGAGTTAGACATTAGCAAAATGGGCGGGCTTTACAAACCCTTGAAAATGACCGCCATTTTTATGATTATCGCCTCTGTGGCGTTGTGTGGGATTTACCCCTTTGCAGGCTTTTTCTCCAAAGATAAAATCTTAGAAGTGGCTTTTGGATCGGCTCATCATGGGCTCTTTTTGGCTCTACTCATTGGAGCACTCTTCACCGCCTTTTATAGCTTTAGGCTCTTGATGTTGGTTTTCTTTGCGCCCAAAGTGCATAGCATCGAGCACCCCCATGAAGCCCCCAATTTCATGCTCACTGCCATGTTGCCCCTTGTGATCCTAGCCATTATGGCGGGCTTTTTTGAACATTCCTTTTTTAATTTTGTCTCCCAAGCCATCAGCGTGCCCTCCTTTTTGGATTACTACCCCTCTAAGGGGCTGTTGGTGGGCTTGAGCCTTGTTTTGGTTTCTGCAGCGATCATCTATGCCTTTAAAAAATACCAAAAAGGCATTATCTGCAAAGGCAAGGGGCATGGCTTTTTTTACAACTTGCTTTATAACCAATACTATATCCCCCAGCTTTATGCGTGTTTGGCACGGGGGTTTTTGCGTTTTTGTCTGTTCTTGTGGCGTCAGGTGGAGGTGCGCCTGCTCGATCAGTTGATCGATGCGTTGGTGAAAATCCCCGCCTTTGTGGGCACTTTAATAAGACCTATGCAAAGTGGGAATTTGAGCGCGGCTTTAAGGTGGATGGCTCTTGGGGTGTTGGTGTTCTTGGTGTGTGCTTTGTTGAGATTTTGGAGTTAGTATGAGCTCAGGTAGTTATTTGTTAAATCTGCTGGTTTTCTTCCCGCTCTTGGCGGCATTACCCATGTTTAAGATTGGCGAACAACATGCACGCGCCTATGCGGTTGTGGTGGCGGGTATTGAGCTTTTGTTGGTGCTGTGTCTGTGGTCTCTTTTTGATTACAGCAAGGGGAATTTGCAATTCCAAAGCAATATCGACTTGCTTGGCAATGGGCTGTTTCTCTTTATATTGGCTGTTGATGGTATTTCGCTCTTTTTGGTGATTCTCAATGCCCTAGTGATTTTCCTAGCCACCCTAGCGGTGCATGAAAACCAAAAACACATGCTCTTATCCCTCTTGCTCTTGGAGGGCATTTTAATGGGCGTGTTTTTAGCCCAAACCCTCTTGATGTTTTATGTGTTTTGGGAGGTGTCGCTCTTGCCCGTGCTCTATATGATCGGGCGTTTTGGGGTCAAGGATCGAGTCTATTCGGGGCTTAAATTTTTCATCTACACCTTTTTAGCCTCTTTAATCATGTTGGTGGGTTTCCTCTACTGGGCTTATGCAAGCTATTTGGCTGCGCGTTCTGGAGTAGCCCCTTCTTCAGTGGCAATTTGGGGGATGACCTTTAGCGACTTTGCCAATTTGAGTGCCTATATCCCCTTGCAAACGCAATTTTGGGTGTTCTTAGCCCTCTTTGCAGGCATAGCCGTTAAAATCCCCATTTTCCCCTTCCATAGCTGGATGCCCCATGCTTATGGGAATGCCCCCATTGTGGGCTCGGTGGTGCTCTCTGCCTTGCTTTTAAAAATGGGGACTTATGCGCTTGTGCGTTTGCTCTTGCCTCTCTTGCCCCATTTGCTCCCCCATTTTTTATTGCCCTTGAGTTTGCTAGCCCTGTGCATGGTGATCTATGCGGGCATTTTGGCTTGTGCGCAAACTGAGATGAAACGCTTGATTGCCTATAGCTCCATGTCGCACATGGGCGTGGCTCTCTTGGGGCTCTATGCGCTCAATGTGGAGGGCGTGGGGGGTGCGATCTTTACGATGTTCTCGCATGGTCTAGTGAGTGCTGGGCTGTTCTTGTTGGTGGGCATGCTTTATGAGCGCCACCCCTCTAGTAAAATCGTGGCTTATCAAGGGGTGGCACATTCCATGCCCGCCTTTGCCACTTGTTTTATGTTCGTGTTGCTGGCTAATGTGGGCATGCCCTTAACCAGTGGCTTTGTGGGCGAGTTTTTAAGCTTGCTGGGCTTTTTTAATGTCTCTCCTTTGATCACCCTACTAGCCGGGAGCACCATCATTTTATCTGCCATCTACATGCTCAATCTGTATAAAAAAGTCTTTTTTGGCGTGCCTAATCGCCCTTCCCAAGCCCTCAAGGATTTATGCGGGCGTGAAAAATTCATCTTAGGCACCCTGATTGCCGCCATTTTGTTTTTTGGGATTTACCCCAAGCCCATTTTAACACCCATTGAAAAGAGCGTGCAGGTTTTGTTAAACACAACGCAACCCCTTAAGGATCAATGATGGACTCTTTACTCTCTTTTCCAGACACGCAAACCATGCAAGAGTTTAACCTGCTCACCTTCTTGCCCCTTTTGATCAGTGCGGGCGGGGGGATTTGCTTGCTCTTGTTGAATGCGTTTAAACGCAGTTTTTCAAGAGACCTCAATGTCTCTTTGGTGATCGTGTTCTTAGCCCTGAATTTATTGGCTGTGTGGGCGCATTGGTCTGGGTTTAATTTCAGGTATTTTGGTGCATGGGAGCAATGGTTGGTAGGGCATGCTTTGGACAATGATGCCATCACCTTTATTGCCCAAACTTTGATCGTGCTGGCCAGTTTGTTGCTCATCATCTTGGTTTTCTCCAAAGAGAGATTTGCCGAGTTCCAAACTCCTGAATTTTACCCCCTCTATTTGTTCATGGTGGCTGGCTTTGAGCTGATGGTTTCTAGCCAACATCTTTTATTGATCCTCATTGGTCTAGAAAGCGCGTCTTTGGCGATGTGCGTGCTGATGGCACTCAATAATAAAAAAGTGGGCATTGAGGCGGGCTTAAAATATTTCACAATGGGCATGCTAGCTAGCGTGTTCTTTGTCTTGGGGGCGGCTTTGTTTTATCTTAAAACGGGGCAATTTAGGCTTTGGCATTTTGGGGATTATTCGGATACCTATTCGCTGTTGCTCACCACGCTTTCTTTAGCCTTTATCATCGGTGCGCTGGGCTTTAAGGTGTCTTTAGTGCCTTTCCACACTTGGATGCCCGATATTTACGAGGGGAATAACCCTGTCTTTGCTGCCTTTATCTCCATTGTGCCTAAAATTGCAGGGCTAGCGGTTCTTATACGCATTATAAACTACGCACTAGTGCCCCCACTTGAGTCCGCGATTTTAAACCTTGCTACAATCTTAATTGCCCTCACCATCACCATCCCCAATGTGCTTGCCCTCTTGCAAAAGGACGCCAAACGCATGATGGCTTATAGCTCGATCTCCCATGCCGGCTTTGCGCTCTTGGGGGTGATCACCAATGGTTCTATCGTTTTCACCTACTGGATTTACTTTCTCTTCACCAATATTGGGGCGTTTGCGTTTTTTTGGTTATTAGCCAACAAGCAAGACTCCCAAGCCTCCAACTACGCCTACCCCTATGAGCGTTTCAATGGGCTCATCAAAACCCACCCCGCATTGGCTTTACTAGGGGCTATCTTTATTTTCTCCCTAGCTGGAATCCCGCCCTTTTCGCTTTTTTGGGGCAAGCTCATTGTTTTACAAGCCCTGATGAGTCAAGGCATGTTTTTGCCCATGGTGATTGTGATCAACAGCGCAATCAGCGTGGCATATTATTTTAAAATCTTGGTGGCGATGTTTTTCAAACCCGCCCCGCAAACCCCTACCCCCTTGAGCAACGCAAGCCCTGCTATTAGCGCGTTGGGCATTTTGATGGCGATCCTGTCTGTATGCCCCTTAATCGGTTTGGGCTTTTACTGGGGGTTAGGGGTAACCCCTGCTTGGGTGTGGCCCTTCCGCCTTTTGATGCCTTGAATCAATGCTAAAAGCCATTGCTCTTTTGCTTCTGTGGGGCGCGTTTTTAAACGCCCTGAACATGACCATCACTAAGGGGCGGGAAAAAGAACAAGATTTTGCCACCCTCACCCTCACGCACAGCACACCCTTTAAATGCGAGCAAGCCAAGATACCTCCCAAAGAAATCGTTTGTATTATAGATGCCATTCCCAAAGCTGGTTTCACGCCTGTGGATACCGAGTTTTTCAGCATCTCCTACACCATGCAAGAGCGGGTTTTTCATTTGCACATCAAGCCCAAATTTAAAGAAAAACTCTTTGCCATCCCCTATGACTATAAACGACACATCCCTATCCAAAAACTTAAACCTAATATGTCTAAAACATGGCAGATTGTGGGCTATCATAGCAAAATCCCCTTTTTGACTCCACAAAACCCCCTAGTGGCTTCCAATCAAGGAATCAATTTCCCCATTCTCATTGAAAATGCCCAAACCCCCTTGATCCAAGAATTAGATGTGGATAATAAACCCCTCACCTACTCTAAGGGGCAGGATTTAGAAGAATATTTGGGCGTGAAACAATCCATCCAGCAAAAAGAATATCTGCAAGCCCTCAAAGCCATTAGCCGTATCTTTAGGGTTTATCCTAACACCCTCTTTAAAAAAGACCTCTACCTCTATGAGATGATTGCTTTGAGTAGCCTCAAAAAGAAACAAGACTTAGTCATCCAAATTGCAAACCAATGGCTTAAATTCTACCCCGCTGATTCCCAAGTCCCCCATGTGCTCTACATGATGGGTAAAGCTTATAGTCAAATTAATTATGACTTGCAAGCTGTAGCGAGTTTTAAGCGTGTTATTATGGAGTATCCCCATGATCGTTATGCCGCACTCGCACAAATGCACTTAGCCGAGCAAGCAAGCAATCGGGGGGATAAAAGTGCCGCCTTAGCTGGATTCCAGAAGGCTTATGGTCAAGCAAAGGACATTGAGAGTGCGAGCAACATTGCCTTCAACTGGGCGCGTTTTGATCTCCAAGACAATGGGGGCAAGAACACCCAACTGATCTTGGACAAAGTCTTAGAAGCCAACCCTCTTTTTTTCGCCCAAAACCCAGCAAAATCCTATGAAACACTTCTAGACTTAAAGGCAAAAGGCATTTTTGAGCCTGCCATTAAAATCGCCCAGCTCTTAGCCGATCAAGATGACGATCCCATCATTAAAGAAAAGGCTGCTTTTGAACTAGGCGCACTCTATGCCAAGAATAACCAACCCGATGAAGCCCACCGCGCTAATCTAGAATATTTAGATAACTATAATAATGCTATCCATGTGGGTTTGGTCAAAAATAGAGATGAAGAAGTTTTATTCTCCATGCATGGGAATTTTGATGACAAAATGGCGCGTTATGACAAAATCTTACAGGAGTTCCCTCTAGGCTCCAAAGAACACCAAAAGGCACTCGATCACAAAGCCAAGTTATTATTATCCCGCAAATACTACACACAGGTTTTAGCCCTAGCCCCTGATTTGAAAAACAATTCGCCCTACATGCAAGAGGCCTTGTTGCATTTGAGTCGATCGGCTTTACAAAGTGGGGATTGCCCCAGATTTAACACCTATGCGGTGCAAATCCACCCCCTAGAACCTAAAAACTTCGATCCTCCTAAGCAATTAAGTGCCTTTGATTGTCTTTATGATGCCGCCCTCTACCAACAAGCCGCCATCTTCTCTCAAGGGGCATTGCAACACAATACACCCAATAAGCTCGCTTGGCTCTATCGAGCAGGGCGCAACCTCTATGCGCTCAATAATTACCCAGACTCCGTGCTGGCAGCCAAAGACGCATTCATGCTAGCCACCCTCAACAAGCAAGAAAAATATTATGACATCGCCTTTACCTTGTTTTTTGACTACATGCAAACCAATAACGCCCCAGAGGCTTTTAAGATTTATAATAAATTGCAAGAACACTTCAAAGACGATGAACGCATGATTGAGGTTTATGCGTTTTTGCTTGAGTATGAAGGCAAGAGCAAGAACAACCCCACCACTTTAGAAATCTACGCTAAAAATCTTATCGCTTTGCAAAAACGATATAAAAACAACAGCTACACGCCCTATGCCCAAGAACAGCTTATCAGCGCATTGATCAGAGGGGACAAACTCCAAGAAGCCTTGCAAGAAAGCAACGCCCTTTTAGATAGAAACCTCGATCCCAAAGATCGCCAAAGGGTTTTGTATAGCAAAGCCACCATTTTAAGACAAGAAAATGATCTAAAAGGGGCTCAAGAAAACTTTCAATCTTGCTTGAATATCCCTCTTGATTCGGCATGGAAAGATTTATGCTCCCAGGCCCTCAACCTATCCAAACCCTGAAGGTGGTGCTGGGTTTAGATGATCCCACAATCTACAAATTTGTTGCAGAGTGTGCCAAGTCCCACATAAAGCCCTTCTTGTTAGTTCTAATTCAGTATTTAAATGCTAGCATGCTGACTCCAAATTTTAAACGATCTAAGGGCATAAGGAGTTAAAATGTCTAAAATGCTAGCCCCTGAGGGTGTGCCGGTTTGGGTGAATGAGCAGAGGTGTAAGGGCTGCGATCTATGCGTCTCGGTATGCCCAGCGGGGGTGCTTGGCATGGGTGTGCGCTTAGACCATGTCTTGGGTAAGGTGGCTAAGGTCGCCTACCCAGAGAGCTGTATTGGGTGTTGCAAGTGCGAATTGGGTTGTCCTGATTTTGCCATTTATGTCGCTGAGAAAAAAGACTTTAAGTTTGCCAAAGTCTCTAAAGAGGCGGAGCAAAGAGGCATCAAGGTGCGCGCTAATCATTATATGTTGCTAGAAGAAAGTGTGGCACAAGGGAGGGGACAATGAGAGAATTAATCTCAGATGGTAACGAATTAGTCGCTCAGGCGGCTATTGATGCGGGTTGTCGCTTTTTTGGGGGCTACCCCATTACGCCCAGCTCGGATATTATGCATGCGATGAGTTTGCTTTTGCCCGCCCATGAGGGGCATTTTATGCAAATGGAAGATGAGATCGGCGGGATTTGCGTGGCTTTGGGGGCGAGCATGAGCGGGGTAAAATCTATGACGGCTAGCTCGGGTCCGGGGATTTCTTTAAAAGTGGAACAGATCGGCTATTCTTACATGACTGAAACGCCCTTAGTGGTCGTGGATGTCATGCGCTCAGGTCCTTCAACGGGCATGCCCACACGGGTCGCACAAGGGGATATTAGCTTTTTAAAACACCCCATCCATGGTGATTTCCAATCTGTAACCTTGGCTCCGGGCAACTTGCAAGAAGCCTACACAGAGACCATCCGCGCCTTTAATTTGGCTGAAAAACTCATGACTCCGGTTTTCTTGGTGTTGGATGAAACCATTGGGCATATGTATGGGCGGGTGGAGTTACCCGACTTGGAGGCTGTGCAAAAAAGTATCATTAACCGCCGTGTGTTTAAGGGCGATCCTAAGGATTATAAACCCTATGGCGTGCCTTTAGATGAGTCTGCCATCCTCAATCCCTTTTTTACCGGTTATCGCTACCATGTAACCGGGTTGCACCACGATGCGATCGGCTTCCCCACAGAGGATGCCAAAGTGGGGGGCGAATTGATGGATCGCCTCTTTAATAAGATCAATTCCCAAGCAGAGTCGGTGAATTTGAATGAAGAGATCGACATAGAGGGGGCGGACTTGTTGGTGATCGGGTATGGTTCTAGTGCCCTGTGCATCAAAGAAGCCCTAAGGGATTTGAAAACACAGAATTACCCTAAGAAAGTGGGCTTTTTTAGACCCCTGACCCTGTGGCCTAGCCCACGCAAACGGCTACAAGAGCTGGGCAAGCAATTTGAAAAAATCTTGGTGGTCGAGCTCAATAAGGGGCAGTATATCCATGAGATCGAGCATGTGATGCACCGCAAAGTTACGGGCTTATTGCAAGCCAATGGCAGACCCTTCAGCCCCAAACAAATCATGGCTAAAATCAAGGAGTTATAATGGCGTTTAACTACGATGAATATTTGCGTGTCGAGCGCACACCCACGCTTTGGTGTTGGGGCTGTGGGGATGGCGTTATTTTAAAGTGTATTATCCGTGCCATCGATAGCTTGGGCTGGAATATGGATGATGTGTGCTTGGTGAGCGGGATTGGGTGCAGCGGGCGGATGAGTTCGTATGTGAATTGTAACACCGTGCACACCACGCATGGGCGCGCATTAGCCTATGCCACCGGGATCAAAATGGCCAACCCCAGTAAGCATGTGATCGTGGTCTCTGGCGATGGGGATAGCTTTGCCATTGGAGGCAACCACACCATCCACGCTTGTAGGCGTAACATTGATTTAAACTTGGTTTTGGTGAATAACTTCATCTACGGGCTGACTAATTCGCAAACCTCCCCCACCACGCCCAATGGCATGTGGACGGTAACCGCTCAAAGTGGCAATATTGATAACCACTTTGATCCATGCCAGATCACCATGGCGGCTGGGGCAACCTTTGTAGCCCGTGAGAGTGTTTTAGACCCTAAAAAGCTAGAACGGGTGCTAGTAGAGGGCTTTAAGCACAAGGGCTTTAGCTTTGTGGATGTGCATAGTAATTGCCATATCAATTTGGGGCGTAAAAATAAAATGGCACAAGCCGCCCAAACTTTGGAATGGATCGCCTCTAGGCTGGTGAGCCAACGTGCGTATGAGCAGTTAAGCCCTGAAGAGAGGGAGGATAAATACCCCACGGGCATTTTAAAACAAGACCTATCTAAAGTGGAATATTGCGAGGCGTATGCGGGCGTGATCAAAAAGGCTAAAAAAGAGAGGAGCTAACATGGAATTGCAATTACGATTTACGGGCGTGGGGGGGCAGGGGGTGCTTTTAGCCGGTGAAATTTTGGCAGAAGCTAAGATCGCCTCGGGAGGGTTTGGCACCAAGACTTCTACCTACACCAGCCAAGTTAGGGGCGGACCCACCAAAGTGGATATTATTTTGAACTCTGAGGAGATCATTTACCCCTATGCCAAAAGTGGGGAGATTGATTTTATGCTCTCTGTGGCACAAAGTAGCTACATACTGTTTAAGGACGATGTCAAAGATGGGGGGGTTGTGGTGGTCGATCCCAACCTTGTCAAACCCAGCGCACAAGATGAAGCGCGCTTGCAACTTTATAAAATCCCCATTATTAGCATCGCTAAAGATGAGGTGGGTAATATCATCACGCAATCGGTGGTAGCGTTGGCGATCACGACTATTTTAATGGAATGCGTGGATCGCAATCAGGTGATCCAAACGATGATCTCTAAAGTCCCCGCAAAAGTAGCCGAGCTCAACAAAAAAGCCTTTGAGATCGGGGAAGCCCACGCCCTCAAAGCCCTACAAGCCCAAAAGATTTCTTAAACCCCCCATGCTGGAGCTAGCCCAAATCCAAGAGATCGCCACCCAACATGCCACGCCCTTTTATCTCTACGATTTGGATCGCATAGAAAGTAGGTTTGCCGATTTTAAAGAAGTTTTCAAGGGCAAAAAATCCTTAATTTGCTATGCGCTCAAGGCTAATTCTAATTTAGCCCTCTTGCAACACTTGGCAAAATTGGGCTGTGGGGCTGATTGTGTTTCCATCTATGAAGTGCGTAAAGCCCTTTTAGCTGGGATCAAGCCCTACCACATCATTTTTAGCGGGGTGGGTAAATTAGAACATGAAATCAGCCTTGCCCTCACTAGCAAGATTTTATTTTTAAATGTGGAGTCCTTTGCAGAATTGCATTTGATCGAGCGTATCGCCCGCAATTTGGGGCTACAAGCCCGTATCTCTGTGCGTGTCAATCCTAATATTGACGCACTCACCCACCCCTATATCTCTACTGGACTTTGGGAAAATAAATTCGGGGTGGAGGAAAAAGAAGCGGTGCAGATGTTCATGTTTGCCAAGCAGTCCGCTTTTTTAGAGCCAATTGCGATGCAATTTCATATTGGCTCCCAGCTCACCGACCTAGCCCCCTTAAGCGAGGCTTGCACCAAGATGGGGGCGTTGGCGCGTTTTTTGGTGGCTAGTGGGGTGGAGCTCAAATTTTTTGATGTGGGCGGGGGGCTTGGGATTGATTATAGCCAAGAGCAAAATCAAAGCTTAATCGATTTGAATGCCTATGCTAGTGCCATTTTCCAAGCCCTCAAGGAATTAGATTTAACCATCATCTGTGAGCCCGGGCGTAAAATTGTCGGGGATAGCGGGGTGCTGGTTAGCCAAGTCCAATACACCAAGCACAATGAACGCAAGCATTTTGCGATCATCGATGCGGGGATGAATGATTTTTTACGCCCTGCCCTCTACCAAGCCACCCACCCCATCTACACCACCAGCGATCCAACTAACCCCAAACAAACTTACGATCTAGTGGGACCCATTTGTGAAAGTGCGGATTGCTTTGCTAGGGGGGTGCAATTACCCACGCTTAAACGGGGAGACTTGGTGATCCTAGATAAAGTGGGGGCTTATGGGGCGAGCATGGCTAGCCATTATAATAGCCGCCCTAAAATCCTAGAGTTAGGCTTAAGCCAAGGCATGCTTAAAGTGCTTAAACCCAAAGAAAAATTAGCCCACATGATCAGCGATGAGTTGGGTTGTTTGGGCGTGGAGAATTTAGGGCAAAGCCGCGCTCAAATCGATCATTTGGATCAACAAATTAGCACATTGTTGCAACAACGCTTGCAAATCGCGCGCCAAATCGCCCAGCACAAGCAAAGCTTGGGGCTCAAGAGCTACTATCCCGTGCGTGAAGCCCAGATTTTTAAGGGAGTGGGTAAGGGCTTGGAGAGCATTTTTACGGAAATCTTAGGGGTTTCACGCAGTTTGCTAGGTCCAGAGAAAATCGGGTTTTGTGGTTTGGAGGGGGATATACGCCGTGCCTTTGGGCAAAGTGCATCTTTGCAGGAATTAGACCCCCCAGCTTTGATCCAAGCCCTGCAAGAAGGGGGGATAGACTTTGGGGCGTTCTTAGTGCAAGAGTGCTTAAAAGACATGATACCTGCCCTGCTTGCTGGTAAAATCAAGGCGATCCACTCTTTGGAATTTGCTAAGCGTTGGTATTTGGTGGTGGCTAGGGCGGATTTTGCCCTGCATGCGGAGGACATCTTAGAGAAAAAAAGTGCGCTGTATTGCTTGCATGCAACCCTAGAATTTTTAACCCAAAGCCTCAAGCCTGCTAAACTCTGCCATGCCCACCCTTTGGGCACGCACCTATTATTAGAAGTGGCACACACCTCAGCCCCCCAAAGTATCCTAGATGCCCTCACTTTTTGCCAACCCACCAATTTGGGCACTTATGCCAGTGTGGAGCCTCGATTTGGATTTTAAACCCATTGGACTTGCTGATAAACCCCTGATTGATGGTTTTTTAGCCCGTGATGCCTTTGGCGTTTCTGATGTGCATTTTAATAATTTATATCTGTGGCGTAAAGCCAGAGAAATTAGCTACACGATCATCCATGATTGCTTGATTATTGCCACTAAATACCCCGATCAAGCCCCCTTTTATTTTTACCCCATCGGGCTTGGGGATAAAAAAGCCGTCTTGCAAGCTTTGATCGCGCATGCCCCCCACCCCCTAGAATTACGCGCCCTGCAAAGCCAACATGTAGCCCAGCTAGAAGCATTTTTCCCCAATGCCTTTGCAATCACGCCCATACGGGATCGCTTTGACTACATTTACAGCGTGTCTGAGCTCATCACCCTAAGTGGTAAGAAATTCCATAAAAAGAAAAACCACCTCAATGCATTTTTAAAAACTCACCCGCATTTTAGCTTTGAGTCCATTAGCCCCCACAATATAGACCCGCTCATGGAAGTTTTGCAAGAATGGCATGCCCTAGATGATCCCCAAGATGTGGGGCTAGCCCAAGAACATAAAGGCATCTTAGAAGCCTTGCAAGTCTATGACCAGCTGGGCATGCAAGGGGGGGTGATCAAAATTGGGGATAAAATCGTGGCGATGAGTTTTGGAGAAATGATCCAAAAAGACATGGCTTTAATCCACATTGAAAAAGCCAGCCCCCATGTGCGTGGGGCTTACCAGATGATCAACCAACAACTTTTAGCCCATGCCTTTTCTACTTGTGCATGGGTCAATCGGGAGGAAGATTTGGGCATTGAGGGCTTAAGGCAGGCCAAAATGGGCTATCACCCCGCTTACTTGCTAGAAAAACACCACGCCATTTTGAAAAATCCATAACCATTGCCTAATATTGGCTACAATGGGGCATGCAAAATTATAATTTCCAAACCCTCTCTGAAGAGCCCCTAAAAGCGGCACTTTACCAACGCTATTTTAAGAGTTTTGCCTACAGCGCACACAAGATCGACTTTGTGATCAGCAAGAAACACCCGCAAGGCTTGATCCCCCTGATCTGGGCGGAGGGCAAGAAGGGCAAAAGCGATCTGCAAAAGTCTTTCACGCAATTACTCTTAACCATTGGCAAACACCGGTTTTTCACGCATGAAACCCCGCTTTACTTGGGGGTTTTTGACGCTTATTGTTTTGCCTTTGTGCGTTACGACTCGGATATGAGCGCCCTTTTTTACCAAGACATCAATTTTAACACCACGCCCAGCAACCACAACAGCCCCGAGTTTTTGCAATGCCACCAACTTTTTCAAGATTTCTTCAAGCCCCTTTACTTCCAATTTGCCACCCAAGAAAAAGAACTGACAGAATTTGTTAAAAACCTAGCCCATACCCCTTTGGAGCAAATCCCCATTGACACGAATAACTTTGTGCATGTCTATCACAAGTGGTTAGAGAGTGTCAAACCCAGTATCAGCATTGATTGGAAAAAGGCGGGGGATATTTTAGATACAGATTTTTATCTAGCCGATTTGTTGAGCGCAGAAAATAACACCTTGCCAGACAATCTCAACACGCTTTTAAAAAACGATCATTATGCTTTCAATAAAATCCAAAATCTAGCCGGGTTTTTTAACTTCGACAGCACGGGCTTTAAGGACAACCAACAAGCCCACAAGGAGTTTTGGAGCGTTTATAAACGCCCACCCGCACAGGAGTTTTGGGATCATATCTTAGAGAGACGCGATCTTTTAGTGCCCCTAGATGTGAGAGAACGCAAGGGGGCGTTTTTCACCCCCAAAATTTGGGTGGAAAAGTCGCAAGAATATTTGCGGGCGTGCTTGGGGGCGCATTTCCAAGAGGAATATTACATCTGGGATTTAGCCGCTGGCA
Source organism: Helicobacter bizzozeronii (assembly GCF_900196775.1). Classification (NCBI taxonomy): domain Bacteria; kingdom Pseudomonadati; phylum Campylobacterota; class Epsilonproteobacteria; order Campylobacterales; family Helicobacteraceae; genus Helicobacter; species Helicobacter bizzozeronii. The sequence goes on along the minus strand of NZ_FZLB01000016.1, from coordinate 32,598 downwards.
CGGGTAATTTACTCTTGGGACTGAGTAACCCCGAACGCATTTATGCGAGCACCCTAGATCAAAACGATGTGGGGATTTTAAAACAAAGGGCAGCAAACAAGCAACTCCCCATCTTAGAAGATCACATTTTCAAATTTGACTTTTTAGACGACTCGTTTGACAAACTCCCAGACACACTACAAGCCATCTTAAAAGACCCCAATAAATGCGCCAAACTCATCATTTACATCAACCCCCCCTATGCCGAAGCCGGGAGCAAGACCCAAATTGCCAAAACGGGTAGGAATAAAGGGGGCGTAGCTAATTCGCCCATGGCTAAGACTTATGCTAAAGAATTGGGCAAGGCAAAAAACGAATTATTCGCCCAATTTTTCATGCGGATTATTAAAGAGATCGCCCTTGTCAAATCCCAACCAAAAGAAGCCCCCCTTGCGGGGGAGAGCTCTTATGAACGACTATACCACACAAACTTAAGCCCTAAAAAAGAGAGCTTAATGTATAATACGCGCTCAGAGCCCTTACCATGTTTAGCCATGGCTGGCTCCTTAAAGTGGGATGTTGCCCCCTTACAGGGGCACACTGATTCTACTAAATCCCCCCTTAAAATCCATGGTCCCATCTTAGCCAGTTTCTCCACGCTCAAATACTTAAACTCCTCTAATTTCAAAACTTTTAGAGCACATTTTAAGGCGCGTTTTTTGGGGGGCTTTATGGTCCCAGCCTCTAGTTTTGATAATGTCAAGGGGAGTTTCCCCATCGGGTTTTTGGTGTGGGATTTGGGGCGTGGGGCTTACCCAAAAAACCCAGAGTTAGAAGCCCCCCAAGAGGGGGGAGACCCATCAACCTTTCTTGTAAATCAAGATTTTAAGCCCCAAAAAAGAGACCTTGATATACAATACGGGCATGGAGTCTTTAGCATTCTTGCGCATGCTAACTCCCTTGTTCCGGATTTGCCCCCAAAGCGGGGGCACACCGATTTTACCCTAACTTCTCTTAATCCCCCCATTTTCTTAGACATTTACGATTTGGCGGGGAATTTTTTGGGGGTCAAGGGGTTTGGGGCGCATTTGGATCGCACCAAAAGCATTATAGAGTGGTTGCGGGGCTTTTATGACAAAAAAGGCGACACCCTAGCCTATATGCGTATGGCAGGCTCAGACATGCAAAACAATAGCACCATATTTTTTACCAACACCCTAAGCCCCAATGACATTAAAAAACACCTTTTTACTTGCGTGAGTGCTAAAAACCTCCTCCCCATGTCTGTCTATTTCGCCGTGCGGCATTGCACCCCCCACACATGGATCAACCATAACGATCAATTCCACGCCCCCTATAATGATACATGGCAACATGATTTGGAATTTTTACATGATTGCTTGGCTTTCATGCTTTTGCACTCCAAAAACCGCATCTCTTGTGTGCATGGGATCAACCACTTCATCCCCTTTAGCGAAACCTCTATTAATGCCAAAGCCGCCTATAAAAGCCATGCCCTCCTAGATTTTCTAAAGGGCAAGCCAAAAGCCCACCTCTTTAGCCCCCTTAATACGCCCCCCACCTTTAGCCCCCTAGCCCTTGAACTCTTGCAAGCCGGGCAGGCTCTGTATGCCTATTACCACCACCAAGCCGGGCACACCCAAGATTATAACCCCAATGCCGGACTCTATGACATCAAGGAATTTTTCAGCGGACGCAATGCTCGGGGCGTGCTTAACCCCCCCAGCACATCTAAAGATGAACACTATAAAACCCTCTATGCCGCCCTCAAAGACACGCTCAACGCCCTAGCCAAGCAAATCCAGCCCAAAGTCTGGGCGTATGGCTTTTTGAGGGAATGATTTAAGTTTTAAACTGGTTGATGTCGGCATCTAAGTCTGTGGTGGAGGTGTGTAAGGATTTTGCCAAATTGGCAATCTGCGTGGCGTTATCCAAAGTTTTATGCGTGGTGCTCTCCACTTGGGTGAGTTTGCCCGCCATGTCCTTAATACTCTGCCCGGTTTGGGTGTAGTTGGCAATAAAATCATGGGTGTTTTGCACCACCACGCCCACATCTATGCTCATGTTCTTAAATTTCTCCTGCACTTCCAAGCTCCCCATGCTCAATTCCTCGATCTTCTTGGAATTTAAATTCATCTGCGTGCTCACATCATTAATCTCTTGCACGATAAGCCCGATCGTGGAGTTGATTTCTGCCAAACTCTTTTGAGTCCGCCCGGCTAAGTTACGCACCTCATCAGCCACCACCGCAAAACCCCGTCCATGCTCGCCCGCCCGGGCGGCCTCAATCGCCGCATTCAAGGCTAATAAATTGGTCTGATCGGCGATGTCATTGATGATGTGCAAGATATTTTTCACACTATCAGCATTCTTACTCAAATGCTCCACTTTGGTGGCTAATTCCTCCTCTGTCTTAGCTGCCTCTAGGATACGGGCTAACATGGTGGCTAGCGAGGTGTTGGATTGCTCGATGGCTTGTTGGGTTTGCAATAATTTCTCCCCCACCCCCTTAGCCTCTTGCACGGATTGGAGCACGCCAGAGGATAGCTCATTGGATTGCAAATGCAAGGCATTGATCATGCCGGCATTTTCTTTGAGATTGACATGGCTACTGGTGATTAAGGAGTTGAGTTGCTCGGCTAGGGCTTTGTTACCCACACTGCTATTTTTCATGGTTTTCACAAAGGCTTGGATTTTTTCTACAAAGGTGTTGATCCCAAGCCCAGCTTGCCCGATCTCATCACTGCGGCTACCAATCTCGATTCTCTTGGTTAAATCCTTATCCCCCTGCCCGAAATTGTGTATTTTAGTAACTAGATTGTTTAATTGCCTCACAACCGTTACGCGCATAAGAATCGTGGAAATGAGAATCAAACACGCCATCACGCCCCCAATCCAAAACATCAAAACCCGGGAGTTCGCTAAAACCTCCTTGCGTGATTGTTTCTCTAGGGCATCAAATTCTTTTAAAATATCGCTGTAATAAGAGGAAGTTACGATGATCATGCCACTGGTGGGATCATAATGGCTATAAGCCACTTTGGGCTCGGGCACGCCCCCTGCTACTTTGGGCATTTTGTAATGGGTGAATCCGCCCCCCTTGTTGGCTTCCTCGATATAGCCTCTAACATAATGCACCCCATCAACACTGGTTAAATCCAACCCGCTTTGACCCACTGTGCTTGGATTGACTGGATCAAAAAGCACCTTGCCCTGCCTATCCACCGCCACAATATAGATAATGCCCCGATCATCGTTGATCTCTTGAAAATAGGTCAGAGTGGATTTTAACGCCTCCTCTTTGGATTGGATCTTATAATAGTGTTTGATCCCCTCCTCGATGATCTCATACATGTAACGCAAAGAGACCTCTTTTTTCTTGATCCCATCTTCTTGCATGATATTCACCAAATTTTTAACCAAGTGGTGTTGTTTGTAGTCTGCCACCATCACGACAATCACCCCCATGATCACTAAGGACAACAAAATGTTCCCTAAAATTTTCGTCCCCAATTTCACCTCGCCCCTTTCAAAAAAGATTAAAACCTTTGAAGCGATCGCATTTTAACATGATTTTGGCAAGACTAAGATTTAACGCGCCACCGCTCTGGCATGCCTTTCGCGGATCACATGCACCACCACCTCACCGGGGTATTGCAAATTGTTTTGGATTTCTCTAGCAATATCCCGGGCTAAAAGGGGGATTTTGGCATCGTTGATTTTCTCAGGGCACACGATCACACGCACTTCCCGCCCTGCATCCATCGCAAAGACCTTTTCCACCCCACTTTTTTGGCTGGCAATGCGTTCCAAATCCTGCATGCGGTTTAAGAAGTTCTCATTTTCCTTGCGTCTGGCTCCCGGGCGGCTAGCTGAGAGGGCATCGGCGGCACACACCGCCGCACATTCAATGCTCTTGATCTCCTCGCGATCGTGGTGGGCAAAGATGGCATTGAGCACCACCGGGTGTTCGTTGTGCCGTCTGCACACCTCCGCCCCCAATTCCACATGATCGCCCCCATGTTCGGGTGTTAGAGCTTTGCCAATGTCATGCAAAATCCCGGCTCTGCGGGCTAATTTGCAATCCCCCCCTAATTGCTCGGTGATCGTCCCAGCCAAAATAGCGACCTCTATAGAGTGGATCAAGGCATTTTGCCCGTAACTGGTGCGGTAACGCATACGCCCTAGTAGCTGTTTGAGTTCCTCATGCATGGAATCTAGCTTGAGATCTAAGATCACTTCCTCAGCCTCCTGTAAAATCGCCTCCTCCATGCCCGCCTCCACCCGTTTATAAACCATCTCAATGCGCGCAGGCTGGATACGCCCATCTTGGATCAACTGCTCTAAAGTTTTGGTGGCGATCTCACGCCGATACAGATTAAAGCAGCTTAAAGTGATGGTCTTAGACTCCTCATCAATGATCACTTCCACGCCACTAATGCGTTTGAAGGTGTCGATGTTTTTGCCCTCCTTGCCAATGATTCGCCCAATGAATTCGCTATCAGGCAAGGCAACCACGCTGGTTAAATTCTCCATTGCAAAACTGCTGGCAAAACGCGCGGTGGCTTGGGCGATGATAAAATGTGCGCGCTCTTTGGCTTCTTTCTTGGCTTGTTTTTCATAGCGCCGAATCAACGCGCTTTTTTGCAAGATCAAATCCTCCTCCAAACGGCGTAACACGATCTCTTGAGCCTCCTCTTTAGTATAACCCGCACATTCCATGAGGGCATCTAGGGCTTCTTGTTTGAGTTTGGCGCATTCTAAAGAGATTTGTTCTTGGGTGTGTTTTTCTCTTTGGAGCTCTTGTTGGAAGGCTTGGAGCTCTTGCTTGGTTTGGTTGAGCTGTTGGTTTTGTTGATTCCATTGCTTTTTTTGCTGGTTTTCATAGGATTTGAGCGCGTCTAATTTGTTTTGGTAATCTTGGGCGTTTTCTTGCATTTGGCGGGCGTATTCTTGTTGGAGTTGCTGGATCAAGGTTTGGGACTCGACCTCTTTGCTTTGGTAGAGCACTTGGGCTTGATAAAGCAACATATCCGCCTTCGCTCTTGCCTGCTTGAGGATACTTTGGCGTTGGGTGTTCAAAAAACGCCGAGTCAGCCAAAAGACACTAGCGCCCGTAAGAACGCATAAGGACAGCGTGTTTAAAACGATATTTGTCATTAGATTTCCTTTTGATTTTGTTTTGGAGTTGGTAGAGATGGTTTTGATCCACACATAAAGAGGCAGAAATGTCATGGGCTTGCCCTAAGAGTTGGGGCGTGTAGAGAAGTTTTCTGCTGATAAAGATCGTGTAGGGGCGTGTTTTGAGGGTGGCAAAAAAGCGATCATAAAAGCCTTTGCCAAAACCAATACGCAAAAAAGCCCCCTCTAAGCCCAAAATCGGCACCAACACCACATCTAAAGTTGGGGTCGCTAAACTTGAGAGGCGTGGCTCTAAAATCTGGTGAGCATTTTTTTGCAAGGGCAGGCGGTAGGGCGCAATTTTCAAGCCCTGTGCTTGGGTGATGGGTGCTAATAACTTTGCTTTAGGGCGCAACCATTTAATCAAGGCTCTAATGTCTGCCTCTCTTGGCATGGGGGAGTAGATCAAAATATGGCGGGCTTTGAGGGGGCTCAAAATGGCTTTCAAACGCATGGTGATCTTGTGATCTCTAATGTCCCATGCGCTTTGGGCACGCCATACCCTCTTGCATGCTGCCCGGAAACTCTCTTTGGAAAAGTGGGGGTCTTTTAGAGTTTGGATGTTACGCCTTTCAAGTTTGCTAGAACGCATATTAACACAACCCCCCTCGCTTTTGCTTTAGGCGTGTTTAATAGCCCTTTAACCATGCTTTTTATATAATCCGAGTTTGCACTAAGGAGAGTTGATGAAAGAACCCATGAGCGTTTATGGTTATGAAAAGATTCGTGCCGAATTAAAGAGGCTCAAGGAAGTGGAGCGCCCCCATATTGTCAAAGAAATCGATCGGGCTAGAGAGCATGGCGACTTAAAAGAAAATGCCGAATACCATGCTGCTAAAGAGAAGCAAGCTTTTATTGAGGCACGCATTAATGATTTGAGCCGCCTTTTAGCCAACGCCCAAGTGATCGATCCTTCCACTTTGAGCCACCAAAAAGTGAGTTTTGGGAGCACGGTTAAAATCCTCAACTTGGACACAGACAAAGAGTATTCTTACACCATCGTGGGGAGTGTGGAGAGCGACCCGGCTAGGGGGTTGATCTCTTGTGGTTCGCCCATTGCCAAAGGTTTGATGGGTAAGCAAAAGGGCGATGAGGTGAGTGTGGTTTTACCCTCGGGAGAAAATGAGTTTGAGATTTTAGACATCTATTATCAAGACATCAATTATGCCCAAGATTAAAATCCAAAAACTCCACCCGGATGCTAAAATCCCGCATTACCAAAGCCCCGGGGCTAGCGGGTTTGATCTGTGTGCTTTGCAAGCCTTAGAAATTGCCCCCAAAAGTATCGCTTTGGTGCACACGGGGTTAGCCATGGAGCTAGAGGCGGGTTTAGAGGTGCAAGTGCGCTCCAGATCGGGGTTGGCTTTAAAGCACCAAATCATGGTTTTAAACTCTCCGGGCACCATTGATAGCGACTATCGGGGGGAATTGCAGGTGATTTTGATGAATTTAGGCAATGCGCCCTTTAGCATTAAAGCAGGCGATCGCATCGCCCAAGCGGTGCTCTCCTCTGTGTATAGGGCAGAATTTGAAGAAGTGGGGGTGTTGGGGGCGAGCTTGAGGGGAACTAGGGGCTTTGGGAGTTCTGGGATACAATAGGGAGCTAAATGGATATTAAAAAAAATCTCAAACAAGTTCAAGAGGAGTTTAGGGGCGATGAGAAACTTTTAGAGAGTGCTTTTCGCCTAGAGAAACTCTACCACAAATACAAGTATGTTCTGCTGGTGGTGGTGGTGGGGGTGGTGCTTTGGGTGGCTTATATGAAGTTTTTAGAACACAAGCAAGAGAAAAAAAACCAAGAGATCACAGCCGTTTATAACGAGGTGTTGCAAAACCCCAACAATGTGGCTGTTTTAGATCGGCTTAAAACAACCTCTCAAGAACTCTACGATCTCTACACCTACGCCCAAGCCCTCAAAAGCCAGGACAGCCAAGCCCTTTTAAAGCTTGAAAATTCGCCAAACTCTCTAGTGCGAGCCCTAGCCACTTACTACTACGCCTCTTACCAGAAAGATTTAAAAACCTTGCAAACGCTTAATTTACCCAAAATGCAAGACTTGATCGCCTTGCAAAAAGCCTATTTGCTCTACAAAGAACACAAACAACCCCAAGAAATCCAAAAAGTTTTGGGCATAATCGATCCCACATCCAGCCTTTATCAAGTTGTGAGTATCCTCAAGCACTACCCCGCTCAGGGCGTGCAAGGGGTCAGTAAGGCTAAGCCATGAGGGGGGTTTTTTGGGTTGTTTTGCTCTCTTTAATCTTTTTTGGGTGCAATGCGCGTAAAAATTTCACCCCCCCCGCCTCTAAGGTCAAGGGCGATCTTTCCTTTAGCCACCCCTTGAGCGATAGCATTGTTTTCACCAACCGCTATGGGGCGATCTTAAAAAATGGGGGTGTGATCGACTTAGAGGGCATCACGCCCTTAAAGTTAGGCAAAGATTTAGATAAAGAGACCTCTTTTTTGAACCAAAGCCAAGATTACTACATTTTAGCGCGGGATTGTTGGCGCACCCCCCAAGAGAGTAAGACCAAAGCCCCCAAGAAAAAAATGAAAGCCCTCACGGACAAGCAAGCCCAAACAGAGATCGTAGAGAACATCGAAGCCATCGATCAAAATGTGATCTTACACGATCGTTGCCACCATTTAGAACTTGTGGCGATCTCTAGTGCCAAGGCCTCGATTCTCATCCCCTTAGATGCCTATCCTTTGAGCGCTAATCTCAAAAAGGATCGCCTAGCCATTGTTACAGCGGATAATTCTGCCAACATTTATGACACCAAGACCAAAAAGCTCATTTTTAGCGAAAAAGGCTCTTCAAGTGCGGCAATCAACTCTTTGGTGGCCGCCCCGGTGTTTTTGGATACGGTAGTGGTCTTCCCCATGTTAGATGGGCGTTTGTTGGTGGTGGATGTGAGCGCAAAAGAACCACGCGTGGTGCGTAATATCGTGCTCAATAGCGAGAAGTTTTTTAATAATGTGATCTATCTAAAGGTGCAAGATGAAAACATGTTTGCGGCTACAGGTAAGCGTTTGGTTGCCGTCATCTCTGGGCAAGAATTTAACTTTGATGCGGACATTGTAGATGTGCTCTACCATAACCACCATGTTTATGTGCTGACCTTAGATGGGCGTATTTTACAGATGGATCAAACCCTCAATGAAAAGAGCATGGAGGAGGTCAAATTGCCCTTTGCGATCCTCAATTCTTTGGTGGTAACCGATAAAAAACTCTTCACCCTAGAAAGACAGGGCTACTTGGTGGAGGTGAATTTAGAACAATTCAATGATTACCGCGTCTATCGCCTCAAAGGGATTTCTAAAAGCTTTTTAGGCAAGCTAGATAAGATGAGCTTTTATAGCAAGGATAAGATTTATTATGATCGCGCCTATTTGGATTTGAGCCACCCATGATTTTGTGCGACATTGGCAACACGCATTTGCATTTTTACAATGGTTCTAGGGTGTGGAAAAATAGCCCCAATGCCCTAGATACTAGCAAGCTCAAGGGCGATTTGTATTATATTAGCGTGAGCCCCAAAAATGAGGAGCTCTTGATTAAGGCTCACCACCCTTGCTATAACATCGCCTCTTTATTGCATTTAGAGAGTGCTTATGAGGGTTTGGGTGTGGATCGCAAGGCGGCATGTTTGGGCTTGGGGCTTAAAAGTGGGGTGGTGATCGATGCGGGGAGTGCTATTAGTATCGATGTGCTCAATCAGGGCGTGCATGTGGGTGGGGTGTTATTACCCGGGTTTGGGGCTTACCAACAAGCCTATACAAGTATCTCTAAAGTGCTGGATCACCCCATCAATGTGCGCGTGCCCCTAGATCATCTCCCTAAAAACACCGCCCAAGCCCTGAGTTTTGGGGCTTTAAAATCGGTGTTATTAGTGCTTAATGAGATCATCGGGGATCAAAAGGCTTATTTTACCGGAGGGGATGGGAAGTTCTTAGCCTCGTTTTTCCCCCAAGCCATTTATAATGAATTATTGGTTTTTGAGGGCATGCAACATGCTATCGCCCAGGAATTAGAGAACCTCAAATCTTAATGGAGCTTCTAGCCTATTTTATCAATGGCTCTTTAATGTCTTTGGGGCATTGTGTGGGGATGTGCGGGGGGATTGTGCTGGCTTATTGCCAAAGCAAATTCAACCCCACCACCTCTTTAAAACAACAAATACTAGGGCATGCCCTCTACTCTTTGGGGCGTATCAGCATGTATGTTTTGGTGGGAATCTTAGCCTCTTTGGGTTTTAGAGGGTTTTTAGAATGGGCTAGCCATGTGTGGGATTTGGATCGCACGCATTTACAAGCCATTATTTTTATCGTCATGGGCGTGCTGATGGTGGGTTTTGCGTTGGGCTACACCCTGAGATTGAAAGCCAATCTTGGCATGGGTTTTTTAAAGAGCCTCTTTAGAGCCACTTTGGGCGCGCCCAAAATTTCTAGTCTGTATGTTTTGGGCTTGATCAATGGGCTTTTGCCCTGTTCTATGGTCTATTGGTTTGTATTAAGTGCCCTAGCCCAGCCTAATGCCATGCGTTCTTTGGAGGTGTTATTGACTCTGGGTCTAGCGACCTTCTTGCCCATGTTTGTCTTTGGCGTGCTCTTGGGGCAGTTTTTAAACTCTGCTCTTAGGGCTTTATTCATGAAACTTGCCTTTTTGATGATGCTAGGCTTTGGGGGTTATAACATTTACATGGGCGTGGTGATGTTACAAGGGTACGCCCACCACATGCACATGGGGCATTGATGGGGCAAAGGGCGTTGTTTTTGGATCGCGATGGGGTGATTAATGTCAATAAGGGTTATGTGTCCCACCCATTGGATTTTGAGTTGATCCCCGGAATTTTAGATGTTTGCAAAAGGGCTAAGGATTTGGGTTATCTCTTGATCGTGGTAACCAACCAATCAGGCATCGCCCGGGGGTATTATACCCCACAAGATTTTTTAGCATTAAATGCCTATATGCAAGCGTTGTTGCGCGCCTATGGGGGGGTTAGCTTGGATGCCATTTATCACTGCCCCCATCTGCCCGGTGCGCGCTGTGCTTGCCGCAAACCCAATTTAGGCATGCTTGAACTTGCTCTGCGTGATTTTAAGATCGATTTGAATCAAAGTATCATGCTAGGCGATCAATGGAGCGATATGCAATTTGGCTTGGGTGGTGGGTTTGGGATCAATCTTTGGCTTAAGCCCAATAGTTGCTTTTTGCCCCATAGAAGGCTTTTTAAAGTGGATCATCTCCAGCAGGTCCTAGAGTTTTTAAAGCTCTAAGCTTGGCTTGTGTGTTATAATCCTAGCAGAAAGGACTGGCATGGCATATATCCCTAATACCTTAGAAAATAAAACGATTGTGATCACTGGGGGGGCGGGCTTTATTGGGAGCAATTTAGCCTTTTATTTCCAAAAGCACCACCCCGGGGCGCGCGTGATTGTTCTAGATCGCTTTAGAGGTGGAGAGCCCAATAGTTTGGGGCATTTTAAAAACTTAATTGGCTTTGAGGGCGAGATCATCAGCGCAGACATCACACACAATTTAAACCCGCTCAAAAGAATCGAATTTGATTACCTCTTCCATCTAGCGGCTATCTCGGACACCACCAACACCAACCAACAACTGGTGATGCAAACCAACCACCATGCGTTTTTGAAAATCTTAAGAATTGCGGCAAAACAAGAGGCGCGGGTGATCTATGCGTCCTCAGCTGGGGTTTATGGCAACACAAATGCGCCTAACCGCGTGGGTTTTGATGAAGTGCCAGAAAATATCTATGGCTTTTCCAAGTTGCACATGGATAAAAGTGCGCTGAGTTTCGCCCAAGAGAGTTTCATGCCCATTGTGGGCTTGCGCTATTTTAATGTCTATGGTCCGGGGGAATTTTACAAGGACAAAAGTGCCTCCATGATCTTACAACTGGGCTTGCAAGCCATGCACCATCAAGAAGTGAAGCTTTTTGAGTTTGGGGAGCAACAGCGCGACTTTGTCTATATCGAAGATGTGATCCAAGCCAGCGTTAAGGCGATGGTGGCAGCCAAGAGTGGGGTTTATAATGTGGGTTATGGCATGGGGCGTAGTTATAATGAGATTGTGGAGATTTTGCAAAAGGAATTGGGGGACTTCAAGGTCAATTACATCAAAAACCCCTATTCCTTTTTCCAAAAACACACCTGTGCGGACATCCAAGCCACGCATGCCGATTTGGGCTATGCCCCCATTTACAACCTTGAGCAGGGGATTCAAGCTTACCTGCCCGTGATCAAAAAATACGCCAACCTTAGTTGATGTTAGATGCATTCTTAAGCCCCCCCGCCACTCCACCCCATATTTTGGTCGTGGGCGATCTCATTGTGGATCACTACATTTGGGGCACTAGTGACAGACTCTCCCCAGAAGCCCCCGTGCCCGTTGTGAAAGTGCAAAAGGAAACTTACAGCTTGGGGGGGGCTGGGAATGTGGCGGATAATTTGATCGCCCTAGGGGCACGGGTGAGCTTGTGCGGGGTGGTGGGGGCTGATGAGCCCAGAGGGTGGCTTTTAAACAAATTAGCCCAACTTAATATCTCCACTGCTGGGGTCTTAAGCGATCCTAACCGCCCCACTTCGTTAAAAAGCCGTGTGATGGTGGGCAAACAACAAGTCTTGCGTATTGATTGTGAAAGCCAAGAACCCTTGAGCCCTGAGCTCGAACAAGCGATCTTGAATCTAGCCAGCTCCTTGTTGCAAACCGCTAATGCGTTGGTGCTCTCTGATTACAATAAGGGGGTCTTGGGCGCGTCCTTGTGCCAAGCCTTGATCGCTTTAGCCAACAAGGCTAAAAAGCCCATTTTGTGCGATCCTAAGGGCGTGGATTATTCCAAATACAGCCATGCAAGCCTTATCACCCCCAATAAAAAAGAAGCCCAGATCGCCACAAGGCTTGAAATCACAGATGATGCCAGTTTGCAACAAGCCCTAGAGCATTTTAAGACACACCAGCACATTAGCACCCCTTTAATCACCCTAAGCGAACAGGGCATGGCGTTTTTGGATCACCACCAATTAGTGAAAATCCCCACCATCGCCAGAGAGGTCTATGATGTGAGCGGGGCGGGCGATAGCGTGATTGCCGCTTTAGCCTTTTGTTTGGCTTTGGGCTATGATTTGCACCAAGCGTGTTTGTTTGCCAATGCCAGCGGGGCGGTGGTGGTGGGCAAGGTGGGGAGTGCCCGGGCTAGTTATGCGGAGGTGCTTGAATTTTTGCAACGCCACTACCACCAAGGGCAAAAAATCTTGGATCGCCACGCCCTCAAACCCCTTTTACAAGCCAGCCGCCCTAAGCGGGTGGTTTTCACCAATGGGTGCTTTGATCTCTTGCATAGAGGGCATGTCTATTATCTGCAAGAGGCTAAAAAGCTGGGGGATATTTTGGTTGTGGGCTTAAATAGCGACTCTTCGGTGCGCGCCCTCAAAGGGGCAAGCCGCCCCATTCACGATCAAGCTAGCCGTGCCTTTATCTTGGCTGGGCTGGAATGCGTGGATTTTGTGGTGATTTTTGAGGAACAAACACCCTTAGATCTCATCAAAACCCTTGAGCCTGATATTTTAGTCAAGGGGGGGGATTATCAAGGTCAAGAGGTGGTGGGGAGTGATTTAGTAGAACAAGTGGTTTTAATCGATTTTGTCAAAGGCAACTCCACCACAAATATTATCCATAAAATACAAGGAATGGCATGCAAGACTTCATCCAACAAGAATTTTTAGCCCACATACAGACCGCTCAAGAGAGTTTGCAGGCTTTGAGCTTCCCCTTAGAGCAAAGCGTGCATGCGTTGGTGGGCACGCTGCAAAAGGGGGGTAAGATTTTGATTGCGGGCAATGGGGGGAGTGCTGCTGACTCACAGCATTTTGCTGCCGAACTGACCGGGCGTTACAAGAGGGAAAGAGCGGGTTTGCCCGCCATCGCCCTGAGCACGGACACCTCAGCCCTAACCGCCATTGCTAATGACTATGGTTACGATCGGGTTTTTGCTAGGCAGGTGGAGGCTTTGGGGCAAAATGGGGATTGTTTTGTTGGCATTTCTACTAGTGGCAACTCGGCTAATATCCTCTTAGCCCTGCAAAAAGCCCAAGAGTTGGGTTTAAGCACTTTGGGCTTAAGTGGTCGGGGCGGGGGTAAAATGCGCGCTTTATGCGATTTTAATCTCATTGTGCCCAGCACAGACACCCCCAGAATCCAAGAGATGCATATTTTGCTCATCCACATGCTTTGCGATCAAATTGAGAGGGCGTTTTGTGGGTAGGGTTGTTTTAGACAACCGCTTTTTGTTGATGTGGCTAGCCCCTATGGTAGCGGGCTTGTTTTCTCCCTATGCTCGGGGATTAAAGCACTTGATCGCCTTTGAGGGCAAGATTGCCTTTTATGGGTTTTTTGTGCTTTATTCATTTTATGCCCTCTTTGCCTTGATCAAATCCCCCCTCGTGGTCAAAATTCTTAAAAATACGCTACTGGTCCTCAGTGTTTTATTTGCTTTGGTGCATTTCTTTTTAGCCCGTTATTTTGACATGCTCTTAACGCCTAGCACGATTGACACGATCTTAGCCACCAATCTTAAAGAGAGTCAGGCTTTTTTTCAAGGTATGGTCCTTCCCCATAGTGGGGTTTTGTTAGGAGCGTTGGCTCTTTGTGGGTTGTTTCTCTATTTTGTGCGCTTTAACATATCCCTTGAAACTAAAACCCAACGCATTTTAGTTGCGGTCTTTGTGTTGGGGATTGGTGCCCATGCAATTAAACTGTCCTACACAAGTGGGGGCGTGATGGCAACAAGAGGCTTTGCTCGAATCCCCTATGGTGTGTGCGAAACAACCCAGCGTGTGATTCCCCTTATCAGAGAAGCCCATGCGATCTATACCAGCCTCAAAGAATATGGCAATAACCAAGCCATTTTACAGGCCATTAGAGAACCCCTCCCCAAAGACTATTTAAAAGTGGATGATAACAGCGTGCCCAATGTGGTTTTGATCGTGGGGGAGAGTGCCTCGCGTAATTTTATGGGAGTCTATGGTTATCCGGTCCCCAACACACCCTTTTTAAGTGGCTTAGCAGAGAGAGAGAGAGAGAGAGAGAGAGAGAGATCGCAAAATTTATTCGTGTTTAAAGATGCCATCTCCCCTTTTGCCTACACGATCGCTACTTTCAAGGCCCTCTTGAATTACAGCGATGTAGAAAACCACTCTGTGCCTTGGTATGATCAAAAAAACATCGGAGATATTTTCAATGCTGTAGGTTACAAGACTTTTTGGTTGGATAATCAAGAACGCGAGCAACTGGCAACCACCAATGTTTTTAGCCTTCTGTCCGATCGTTTTGGTGAGCGGATATGGACTAATTTTGGAGGCTATGATCAAGCCCTCATAGATACTTTTAACATGCGGATTAGGGCGCAGTTAGGGAGCAAAAATCTTGTTCTTTTCCACTTGGTGGGCAGTCATTACTTCTACCAAGACCGCTTCCCCCCATCTTACGCCAAATTCACCCCCAAAGACATTCCCTATCAGGGTTTGCATGTCCAAAATGACAAAGACAAGCAAATTATCGCCGATTATGTCAATTCGATCTACTACACCGATCACATCTTAAAAGAGATTTTTGATCTTTTTAAAGACAAAGATGCGATTATCTTTTATCTCTCCGACCATGCTCAAGATAATTTTGAGAGCACCACAACCTACGCACACCGCTGTTCGACCTATGGCGTAGAGATTCCCTTTGTAATCTATGTTACTGACACTTTCAAACAAAAATACCCCGATAAAGTCAAGGCTATTGCTGGGGCGGTCAATAAACCTTTCATGAGCGATGATCTGATTCACTCACTTTTGCCTTTGGTGGGGATTCACACGAAGGACAATTTAGAATCTAAAAACCTCTTTAGCCCGCAATTTGACACTAAGAGGAAAAGAATTTATTGTGGGGATCGGTTGTATGAGGGGAAACCTTAAAAGGGGAGGAGGTTTTAAGCCTCCTTCTTCCAAGCTCCTACAAATACACCATCCTAGCATAGGGTTTAGGAATATCGATCTCTTGCCCCAAACTTAACGCAGCGTTAAAGCACCAAAAGGGGTTTTTGAGTAACGCCCTAGCTAGATAGATCGCATCCACCGCTTGGCTGCCCACCAATCTTTGCGCCATCTTGGGCTCTTCAAGCAACCCACCCCCGATGGTGGGTTTGCCCAAAGCCTCTTTTAAAAACAAGGCATAGGGGATTTGATAGCCCGGATAAGTCTTAATAGGGGCTTCCACCACGCCCCCAGAGCTCACATCCAAAGCGTCATAAAGGGGACTTAGAGGTTCTAAGAGTTGTGCCAAAGTTTGGGGGGTGTTGCCCTGTGTGTGGTAGTCGGTGGCGGACACGCGCACTAAAATGGGTAAATCGATGGCTTCTCTTAGGGCTTGCAAGATTTCTTGCAAGAGCAACGCCCGATTTTTGCCATAGGCATCGCTTCTTTGGTTAGCAAGAGGGGATAAAAAACTGCTGATCAAATACCCATGTGCAGCATGGATTTCTAGCGCATCAAAGCCCGCTTGTTTTGCCCTAAGCCCGGCTTGTTTAAACTCTAAAATGACTTGTTTGATGTCGCTTGTGTCCATCTCTTTGGGCATGGCACATTGTTCATTAAAACGCAGCGCAGAGGGGGCTAAAAGCGGGGTGTCTTTAAGTTGCCCCTTTCTGCCTGCATGCCCGATTTGTAACGCCACCTTAGAGCCGTATTTGTGGCATTCTGCTACAATTTTAGCCAAGCCCTCTACATGCCCCTCCTCATAAATGCCTAGATCGCCCGGATCGATTCGCCCCCCAGCACTCACTGCCGCCACTTCAAAGATGATCAAGCCCACTTGCCCGATCGCGCGGGCTGTGTAGTGGTGGGCGTGCCATTCGTTGGTGTAGCCATTGATCGCGCTGTATTGATCCATCGGTGCCATCACCACGCGGTTTTTCAGCTCCAAATTTCTGATTTTCCACGGGCTAAATAATAAAGTCTTCTTATGCATGTTCTGCTCCTTCTAAGAATTGGTGTAAATGCCGATACTCTTTGGGATTCAAGTAGCGAGTCTTGCCCACAGGCAAGGCATTTAGATGGGCAAATCCAAAACGCACCCGCTTTAAGTCTAGCACGGGGGTTTTAAAATAAGCAAAAAAACGGCGGATTTCTCTATTTTGCCCCTCGCAAAGAGTCAGCTTGAGTTTAGAATAATGCCGGTGGTTTTTGATGATATGACAAGACATGGGGGCTAGATACATGCTCTCTAGCTTGCTCTTAGGGTGTGCGCCCCCAAGCCCCTTAATCTCAATGCCATTTTGCATAGCCTCCAACATGCGCGCCCCCACACTCCCCTCAATTTTAACCAAATACTCACGCTCTAGTTGGCTGTGCATCAAGGCATCCACCACCATTTTACTATCGCTTAGTAGCAAGAGCCCACTAGAGGCAAAGTCCAAACGCCCAACGGGCGTAAAATGGCGGTATCGTGTCTCTAGGCTCTCAAAGATGGTCCGCCTGCCCCGATCATCGCGCAAGCTCACCAGCTCGCCCTTGGGCTTGTGGTAAATCACCACGCTAAAATGCTGGGATTTGGGGCGTAAAAGCTGGGAATTAATAAAAATCTTATCTTTGGGCTTAAAGGGTGTGGTGAAAGTGGCTAGGGTGTGGTTGATTTTGACCTGCCCATCAGCGATAAGCCGATCGGCTTGGCGGCGCGAACAAGGGAGATTGTGGGCGATGAATTGGTTTAGGCGCATTAGAGGTCTAACCATTCATAGGCTTGGAAACTCTGCTTGATCGCACTATTGACTTTAAGGGCGGTGTTGAATTTAAAGCGTTTGTCTTGATCGTGAAAAATCAGCGATAGAGCACGCTCGCCCTTGTGGCTTTGGGCGGCATCTTTAAGTTGTGCAAAGAGTTCTAAAGATACGCTAGTATCCAGCACGATAGATAAGGGGATGTGCTGTTCATCTTGGCAGGTGAGCAAGCAACTAGAATCGGTTTGAAAATCTTTGGCAATGTCTAAGGGTTGGGGCATTTGCACCTCCTCTGGGTTGTTTTTGTAGCGTGCTTTGGGGATTTTGACACCCTTGATATTCTCTAGGGTATCCATCTCTAAGAGCCGTAAGCGCGCGACCTCTTCTTGTTCCTCGATCTTGCATTTAAAGGCTAGGGGCTGTTCTATATTGAGCGTATCTAGGGCATTAAGCTGTTTTTCAAACAACATCAACTCAAAACGCCCTGATAAATCTACAATCGACACATACCCATAGGGTTTTTGGCTCTTCTTACTCAATTTGCGTTTGATCTCTAAAATCTTACCCACAAACACCGCTTGTGAGCCAATCTCCATGCGGGGAATATCCACGCTCTTAGCCACATTTTTTAACGCCTTGATGGGGTCTTTAAACCCATCTAAAGGGTGTCCAGAAAAATAAAGCCCCATGCACTCGTATTCATAATTTAAAAGCGTGTTGCTGTCATATTCCTCATAGAATTTTAAATCCAAGTTTGCTTTTTCATGCGTTTCTTGCTGGGAGAATAGCCCCGCGCGCATTTGGGCATTGGTTTTGTCTTTTCTGCGCCCCTCATCGCAAATCGCATCTAAATTTTTTAGCATGGTGTGGCGGTTATAGCCTAGTCCATCCAAACTTCCGGATTTAATCAAGGGTTCTAAAATGCGTTTGCTAAATTTGGAAAAATCTAACTTGCTGATCAAATCCTCCAAATTTTTAAAGACTCCGTGTTTTTCACGCATTTCCACTAAAGCCCCTAGCGGTCCCTCGCCCGCTCCCTTGATCGCCTCTAACCCAAAGATGATGATCTTATCTTTTTTGCGTTGTTCGACCTTAAAACTCACATCGGAATGATTGACATGGGGGCGTTCAATGGCAATCCCCATAGAATTAGCTTCCTCCACATAACGCGCCACTTCCTCAATGTGGCGGCACTCACTACTGAGCATGGCCGCCATGAACTCGTGCTTGTAGTGGGTTTTCAAATAAGCCGTTTGGAAAGTGAGCATGGCATAGGCAACCGAGTGGGATTTATTAAAGCCATAGCCGGCAAATTTGACAATGAGATCAAAGAGTTCGCCCGCCTTTTGCACCTCATAGCCCTTTTTTTGCGCGCCCTCCACAAACTTAGCCCGATTAGCCGCCATGATGCTGGCATCTTTTTTACCCATCGCACGCCTGATCAAATCCGCTTCGCCCAAAGAAAAGCCCGCAATGCTCTGCACAATTTGCATCACCTGTTCTTGGTAGATGATGGTCCCATAAGTGGGGCGTAAAATGGGCTCTAGGGCTTCAAACATATAGGTGATGGGTTCATGCCCATGTTTGCGGTTGACAAAATCATCGACCATGCCCGACTCCATAGGTCCGGGGCGCCCCAAAGCGATGATAGCGACAATATCCTCAAAGCTGGAAGGGCGTAGCCGTTTGTTTAGGGTTTGGAACATCCCGGACTCGATTTGGAATATCCCAATCGTGTTGCCCTCTTGGATCGTGGCATAAACCTGTGGATCGTTCATATCCACGCCTAAGAGATCGATTTTTTGGTGGCTGTATTTTTCAATGATCTTTAGGGTGTCATGGATCACGCTCAAAGTCTTAAGCCCCAAAAAGTCAAACTTAATCAAGTCAATGGCTTCTAAATATTTCATGGAATACTGGGTAACAATGCCCCCCGTGCGCTCACTGGTATAAAGCGGGGTTTTATACCACAGCTCGCGCTCACTATCCACCACCAAAGCAGCCGCATGTTTGCCTGCCGAGCGGTTGAGATTTTCCAAACGCAAGGAAAAATCCCAAACCTCTTTGGCAAGTTTATCGCTCTCTATGAGTGTTTTGATCTTGGGCTCTAGATCAAAGGCTTCTTGCAAAGTGATCCCTAATTTATTGGGGATGAGTTTTGCCATCTCATCGGCTTGTTTATAGGGCATGTCTAGCACCCGCGCCACATCGCGGATCACCCCTTTAGCCAGCATTTTATTGAAGGTGATCACTTGGGCGACATTGTATTTGCCATACTTGTTAATCATATAGTCCAACATCTCGCCCCGCCGTTTTTGGCAAAAATCCGTATCAATATCAGGCATGGACACGCGATCGGGATTTAAGAATCGTTCAAACAACAGATCGTATTTGATGGGGTCAATATCAGTGATTTGCAAACAAAAGGCGACCAAACTGCCTGCTGCACTGCCCCGCCCCGGACCCACAGGAATCCCATTTTCACGCGCATGCCTGATAAAATCCCACACAATCAGCATGTAGCCGGGGAATTTCATCTCATTGATGATCTTGATTTCGTATTCTAGCCGCTCTTGATAAAGGGCATGTTGGCTAGGATCAACCCGTTCCAAACGCTTTTTAAGCCCCTCTCTGGATTTATAGGCAAAGTAAGCCCCGTCGTCCTCTAAGTCCAGCCCCTCCTCTTGGGCGTATTGCTGGGTGAATTTAAAACGCGGGGGTGTGGGCGGGTTGGCATCATTTTTTAAATCCAACTCCAAATGGCACTTATGGGCGATCTCTTGGGTGTTTTGCAGGGCTTCAGGGATGTCTGCAAAGAGTTTAGCCATCTGCTCAGGGGTTTTGATATAAAACTCATGCACGGAGTGTTTTAAGCGGTTTTCATCATTTAAGGTCTTACCCATCGCCACGCACATGGCGACCTCTTGCGCACTGGCATCCTCTTTGTTGGTGTAGTGGGTGTCATTAGTGGCAATGAGCTTAATGCCCGTTTCTAAGGATAATCTAATGAGTTGCTCATCAATAAAAAGCTGGTCGGCAATGCCATGGCGCATGATCTCCATGTAAAAATCATCCCCAAAAATCTCTTGGTATTCCTCTGCCACCCTCTTAGCCCCATCATAGCCCTTAGCCCCATATTGTTTATTTTTAGGGTTATTGGTGTTTAAATGCCAGTTGATCTCCCCTTGCAGACACGCACTCGAACAGATGATCCCCTTAGATCGCTCCCTTAAGAGCTTTTTATTGATACGGGGGTAATAATAAAACCCCTCTAAAAAAGCTTGTGAGCTCAAATACATCAAATTGTGATAACCCTCTAAATCTTTGGCATACAAGCAAAGATGGAAGCGTTGCCTTGATTGTTTGTCGCCCAAGTTTTGGGCATTGTGCAAGTAGGTTTCAATCCCAATAATGGGCTTGATTCCCTCTTTTTTCATGCATGTATAAAAGTCAATCGCGCCAAACATGTTCCCATGATCGCTCATGCTCACACTCTCCATGCCCAACTCTTTGATCTTTTGGGCTAGGGTCTTGATCTTATTAGCCCCATCTAAAAGCGAATACTCGGTGTGCAAGTGTAAATGGGTGAATTGTTGCATGTGTGTCCTTTATCCCATGCTATTACAGGCGGACTTAAAAATCAAGTCTAAAAAACCCTACATGGAACCACGCTTACCCTAGACTTTTCAGACACTACCCCTTAAGTAAAGTTTGGTTATACTAGCCCCTCAAAAATCCAAAAAATAGGATCAGGCTCGCATGTCAAGCATTAGAAACATCGCTGTTATTGCCCATGTCGATCATGGAAAAACCACTTTGGTGGATGGTTTGCTCACCCAATCAGGCACTTTTGGTGAGCGCGACAAGATTGATGAGCGCATGATGGATAGCAACGACTTAGAAAGGGAGCGGGGAATCACGATTCTTTCTAAGAACACGGCGATCCACTACAAGGACACCAAAATTAATATTATTGACACCCCCGGACACGCCGATTTTGGGGGCGAAGTGGAACGGGTGTTAAAAATGGTCGATGGCGTGTTGCTCTTAGTGGATGCCCAAGAAGGCGTGATGCCCCAGACTAAATTTGTGGTCAAAAAGGCGTTGAGTTTTGGATTATGCCCCATTGTGGTGGTCAATAAAATTGACAAGCCCGCTGCCGAGCCCGACCGGGTAGTCGATGAAGTCTTTGACTTGTTCGTGGCAATGGGGGCAAGTGATACCCAGCTAGATTTCCCGGTTGTCTATGCGGCTGCACGCGATGGCTATGCCATTAAAGACTTGGGTGATGAGAGAAAGAGTTTAGAACCCTTGTTTGAAACCATTCTCTCCCATGTGCCCGCTCCCAGCGGAGAGGCAGATCAACCCTTGCAAATGCAGATTTTCACTTTGGATTATGATAACTATGTTGGCAAGATCGGCATTGTGCGGGTGTTTAATGGGCAGATCAAAAAGGGGGACATGGTCGCCCTTTATAAGAGCGATGGGAGCAAGGAGAGCGGGCGCATTACAAAACTAATTGGCTTTTTAGGCTTGGCTAGAATGGAGATTGAGCAAGCACAAGCGGGCGATATTGTCGCTATAGCGGGCTTTAATGCGATGGATGTGGGCGATAGCGTGGTCGATCCCAATAATCCCCAGCCCCTTGATCCCATGCACCTAGAAGAGCCCACCATGAGCGTGGTGTTTGCCATCAATGATTCTCCCCTAGCCGGCACTGAGGGCAAGCATGTTACTGCCAATAAACTCAAAGATCGCCTACTCAAAGAAATGCAAACCAACATCGCCATGAAATGCGAGGAAATGGGCGAGGGCAAATTTAAAGTGAGTGGGCGGGGGGAATTGCAAATCACCATCTTAGCTGAGAATTTGCGCCGTGAGGGCTTTGAGTTTAGCATCTCCCGCCCTGAGGTCATCGTTAAAGTGCAAGATGGGGTAAAGCTCGAGCCCTTTGAGCACTTGGTGATTGACACCCCCCAAGATTTTAGCGGGGCGATCATTGAGCGCTTAGGGCGGCGCAAGGCGGAGATGAAGGCGATGAATCCCATGAATGATGGTTATAGCCGTTTAGAATTTGAGATTCCAGCAAGAGGGCTGATTGGCTATCGCTCTGAGTTTTTAACGGACACCAAGGGCGAGGGGGTGATGAATCACTCCTTTTTGGAGTTCCGCCCCTTTAGTGGGAGTGTGGAGTCGCGCAAAAACGGGGCGTTGGTGAGCATGGAAAATGGGGAGGCGACGGCGTTTTCTCTGTTTAATATCCAAGAGCGGGGCACGCTCTTTATTGGGGCGCAAACTAAGGTCTATGTGGGCATGGTGATTGGCGAGCACAGTCGGGATAATGATTTAGAGGTCAATCCCATTAAATCCAAGCACCTAACCAACATGCGTGCCAGTGGGAGCGATGATGCGATCAAGCTCACCCCCCCAAGACTGATGGCACTTGAGCGCGCTTTAGAGTGGATTGAAGAAGATGAACTGCTGGAGGTTACGCCCCTAAACTTGCGTATCCGCAAGAAAGTTTTAGACCCCACAGCGCGCCGCCGTGTCAAAAAATCTTAGAGGGAATGCCATGCAATTATCTGTTACCAAACGCAATGGGTGTGTTGAGCCTTTAGACACAGAAAAAATCCGCAAGTATTTAAAAGATGCCACAGAAGGCTTAGAGGGGATCAATAAGAATGTCTTGGAATTAGAAGTCAATCTTTATTTTAAAGACAGAATCAAAACGCAAGATATTCCTAAGACCCTAATCAAAATGGCAGTGGATAAAATCGATGTGGATGCGCCTAATTGGAGTTTTGTTGCGGCTAGATTATTTCTTTACGATCTTTACTACCAAGTGAATGGCTTTAGGGGCTATGCGCATTTGAGGGACTATTTTAAGAGGGGCGAACAAGAAGGGCGTATTGCGCTGGGTTTTAAAGATAAGTTTGATTTAGAACAACTCAATGGGGCACTAGCACCTGAGCGCGATTTGCAATTCAACTATTTGGGGATCAAAACCCTTTATGATCGCTACTTGCTCAAAGATTCTCAGGGTAACCCCATTGAACTCCCCCAGCACATGTTCATGGCGATTGCGATGTTTCTAGCCCAAAATGAGAGCGATCCCAATGCACGCGCTTTGGAGTTTTACGGGGTGTTGAGCAAGTTTGAGCTGATGTGCGCCACGCCCACGCTGGCTAATGCCAGAACGCCCAACCACCAACTCAGCTCTTGCTATGTGGGCTCAACCCCCGATAACATTGAAGGGATTTTTGATAGCTATAAAGACATGGCTTTACTCTCTAAATATGGCGGGGGGATTGGCTGGGATTTTAGCCAAGTGCGTTGTTTAGGGAGCTACATTGATGGGCATAAAAGTGCGAGTGCGGGCGTGATTCCGTTTTTAAAGATTGTCAATGATGTCGCCATTGCAGTCGATCAACTCGGCACACGCAAGGGAGCGATTGCGGTTTATTTAGAAATTTGGCACATGGACATTTTGGAGTTTATCGACCTGCGTAAAAATAGCGGGGATGAACGCCGTAGAGCCCATGATCTCTTCCCTGCCCTCTGGATTTGCGATTTATTTATGGAGCGCGTAGAGCAAGATGGGGTTTGGACTCTCTTTGATCCGTATGCTTGCCCCGATCTGACCCAGTGTTACGGGGCTGCATTTAGACAAAAATACCTAGATTACGAGCAAGACCCTACCATCCCTAAGGAAAAAATGAACGCTAAGACCTTGTGGCGAAAAATCCTCACCAATTATTTTGAGGCGGGTTTGCCCTTTTTGGGCTTTAAGGATAATGCCAACCATGCTAACCCCAATGCCCATGTGGGGCTGATTCGCTCCTCTAATCTTTGCACCGAGATTTACCAAAACACCAGCGCGGGGCATTACCGCATGCGTGTGGAATTTGAGGGGGGGGATTGCGTGTTTTTTGAGGAACAAGCAGAGGTTAGCACCGATGCGGGCGTGTCTAAAAAAGCCAATAAACTCACCAGTAATGATTGCTTGGGGGGTAAAAAAATCTTCATGGCGACTAAGGTCCCTGAAGAAGGCACGCTTGCCGTGTGTAATTTGGCTAGCTTGAATTTGAGTAAAATCAACACCCCAAAAGACATTGAACGGGTCGTGCCTATTGCGGTGCGGATGTTGGATAATGTGATTGATTTGAACTTTTACCCCACCGCTAAGGCAAAGAACACGAATTTAAAAAGCCGTGCGATTGGGCTAGGCGTGATGGGCGAGGCGCAAATGTTAGCCCAAAATCAGATCAAATGGGGGAGTGTGGAACACAGAACCAAGATCGATCAAGTCTTGGAGAAAATGAGCTATGAAACCATTTTAGCAAGCTCCAATCTTGCCCAAGAGCGGGGGAGTTACACCCATTTTGAGGGCTCGGAATGGAGTAAGGGGGTTTTCCCTATGGATAAAGCCAAACCAGAAGCCTTAGAGTTAAGCCCCCATGCCCTGATGTGTGATTGGGCTAGCCTCAAGGCACGGGTGCAAAAACAAGGGCTTAGAAATGGGTATTTGATGGCGATCGCCCCTACAAGCTCGATTTCTATTTTAGTGGGCACGACTCAAACCATCGAACCCATTTACCAAAAAAAATGGTTTGAGGAAAATCTAAGCGGGATGATCCCGGTTGTGGTGCCTAATTTAAACCTAGAAACTTGGAATTATTACACTTCCGCCTATGACATCGATCCTAAGGATATTGTCCGCTTGGCTGCTGTGCGCCAAAAGTGGATCGATCAAGGGCAGAGCTTGAATCTCTTTTTACGCCCCCAAGAGGCTAGCGGCAAACTCTTGCATGAAATCTACCACCTCGCATGGAAACTCGGACTCAAATCCACCTACTATCTACGCACCCAAAGCCCTAGTCTAGATGATAAAAGCGTGTTGGATCGCTCCGTTGAGTGCCACCATTGCCAGTAATCCAGTTTAGCAAAGCTCCAAATCCTTGATCTTGGAGCGTATGCTCTCAAAATGCGTTTGTAATGCCTTGCGCCGTTGGATACTCAACTCAATAAAGTCGCTCTCTTTTTCCATGCCCACAAAAGCACGCCCCAACAAATTAGCCGCAATGCCCGTTGTGCCCGAGCCACTAAAGGGATCGCCAATGAGCGAGTCTGGATGGCTTGCCATTAAAATCAAGCGCACCAAGAGTCTTAAGGGCTTTTGGGTGGGGTGTTTGCCCTGCTTTTTTTCCCAAGGGGCGATGGCGGGCAGAACCCATACATCGCGCATTTGCCGATTCTCATTGATTTTTTTTAAGTGTTCGTAATTAAAAATATGCTTGTGCTTGGGGCTTTTTCTAGCCCAAATGATCTGTTCGCTTGAATGGGTCAGATAACGGCAACTAAAATTGGGGGGTGGGTTGCTCTTTTGCCAAGTGATGAGGTTTAAAATTTTAAAGCCTAGTTCTTGCAAGCTGAGCCCGAGTGAAAAGAGATTGTGGTGGGTGGCACTGATACAAATGCTCCCCCCGGGTTTGAGCGCACCTTTAGCGGCTTTGAGCCACGCCATATTAAAAGCGTGCATGCTCTCTAAGTCCTTGCTTTGATCCCAATGCCCCTTATCCACGCTCACAATCTCCCCACTTTGGATACTCAGCCCCCCATTGGAGAGAAAATAGGGCGGATCGGCAAAGATAAAATCAAAGCGTTCGGGCATTTGCTTTAAAATCGTGTTGCAATCAGCTTGGTAGAGCGTGAAGGGGGCGAGTTTGTCCGCACTCTCAAAAGTGGGTGCTTGCAGGCTAGAATCCATTTTGCACGCCTTTAATGAAGTGATCCACATGGGCAAGATTATAAAGGCACACGCTTTTATACGCCTCTTCTAATTTGTTTTGGCAAGAAAGCCAGCCCTGCCCATCGGTGATCCACACAAAATATTTCCCCTCCAAGCCCTCAAAACGCGGGGCGAGTTCTTGATAAGCCCGTGCCACCTCATTAAGCTTGCTCCCCGCACTGGTGTAAAAATTACACTCCACAAAATACAGACCTTGTTTGCCCAAGATCACAAAGTCAAATCGCTTTACATCTTCCCCAAAAAGCCTATGCAAGTCCGGATAGTGCTTAACGCTCACTTGTTGGCTAAATTCCAAATGCGCATGTTTAAACATGTCCCTCAAATGGGCTTCCATAGCAAACCCACCCCGATTCTTGCGTGCGTTGCTATCCAGCCCGACCTCAACGTCCAAGATAAAATCATCTAAATCTTTAATTTTGCGGGTGCTAAAAAGTTCTAAAAGCCCGCTTTGGCAGAGAAAAGCGCAAATTTTTTCTGGGCTTTGCAAATAGCCACTTAAGGGCTTCTCCTCTTGCTTTGGGGTTAAAACGATCTCTTGGGCGTTGCGCATAGCCAGCAAGAGGGGCAGGGCTTGGAAGGCTTGGGGGTTTTGATCAAAGAGGGCTTGGACTTTGGATTCTAAATGGGTGGGACTCACCCCCAAGAGGTTATTTAAAACCCGCAAAGACACACGGAGGGCGTGGCGTTTTTCTAAGCATTTTTGCCAATCCACAAAAAAATCCAGCGTGCGGTTGGTTTTTTTAAGCGTTTTGACAAAACAATCAAAGGGGAGGGCATTTTTCATGGACCAATCCTCAATGCTTAGCATCTAGGATGAATTGCAGGATAAAGAGAATCATAAAAATATACAAAAGGGGATGCACCTCTTTAAACTTGCCCCGACAGATTTTAATGAGCGGATAGAGAATGAGCCCTGCGCCCACGCCATTGGTGATACTATAAGAGAGGGGAATCCAAAAGAGCACAAAAAAGGCAGGCAAGGATTCCTCTAAATTATGCCAATCAATTTGCCCCAAATGGCTCATCATCAAAAAACCCACCACGATCAGGGCAGGGGAGGTGATAGCGGGCATACTGGCTAAAACTTTGGCTAGGGGGGCTAAAAAGAGCATGCCCACAAACAAAAGAGCGATCACCACGCAAGTAAAGCCCGTGCGCCCGCCCACACTCACCCCCGTGCCCGATTCGATGTAGGCTGAGGTGGGCGAAGTGCCCACAAGCGCGCCCAAAGTGCTGGCAAGCGCATCGGCAGATAACGCCGCTTTGGCATTGGGAAAACGCCCATTTTCAAGCAAGTTAGCTTGTTTGGCAACGCCAATCATCGTAGCGGTGGTGTCAAAGAGCATGATCAAAAAGAAAGTGAATATCACCGCGCTTAAATTGGGCTTGAATGCGCTTAAAATATCTAGTTTTAAAAAAGTGGTGTGGGTGTGGGTGGGGAGTTCTAAGAGGTGATCGGGGAGTTGGATATGCCCTAGAAAAAAACTCAGTAGAGCGGTGATGAACATACCCCAAAAGATCGCCGCCTTGATGTTGTAAATCATCAAAACAAGGGCAACAAGCAGACCCAGTAAAGACATATAAGCGATTGGGTGGGCAAAATTGCCTAAAGTCACCAAAGTAGCCGGTGAGGCAACAATCAAATGGGCATTTTGCATGCCAATAAAGGCAATAAAAAGCCCAATCCCCGCACTCATGCCCGCTTTTAACGAATTGGGAATCGCCTCAATCAGAGCCTGCCTAAAGCCTGTCAAAGAGAGGGCTAAAAAGATGAGCGAGGCTAAAAACACGCTCCCCAAAGCGCTCTGCCAAGAAATGCCCATGCCAAGAACGATCACAAATGTAAAATAAGCGTTCATCGCCATACCCGGGGCAATGGCGATGGGGTAATTGGCTAGCAAGCCCATAATGAGCGTGCCCACCACCGAAACTAAAATAGTGGCGATAAAGACCCCCTCAAAATCCATCCCCGTTTTTTGCAAAATTGCGGGATTGACCACCAAAATATACGCCATTGTAACAAAGGTCGTGATGCCAGCGGTGATCTCGGTGCGTAAATTGGTGTGCCGTTCTTTAAATTGGAAAAAACGCGCTAAAGCTTGCATGGCTTGCTCCTTATGGATTTAGTGGCTTTCATGTTAGAATGGAGCAAAAAGGCAAATTCTAATGGATTTTGCTTAAGATGGGGCTTAAATGATCGTCTTAGAAGGCTTGGAGTCTTGGCACAATAAGCGGTGTTTGTTGGGCTTTTCAGGCGGGGGGGATAGCGTGGCATTGTTTTATTTGTTATTAGAACAGGGCGTGCGTTTTGATCTAGCCATCGTGCATTATGCCCTGCGCGATCAAGCCCACCTAGAGGTGCAATATGCCTTAAAATTAGGGCGACAACATGCTAAAAGCGTGCATGTGTGCTATGCGCCCCTAAGGGGAGGGAATTTGGAAGCGCGCGCACGCACACGCCGTTATGCCTTTTTTGCACGCCTAAGCCTTTTATTTGGCTATGAATGCGTGATCTTAGCCCACCACCTCAATGACAAACTCGAATGGTTTTTAATGCAACTTGCACAAGGGGCGAGTTTGCAAACTCTCTTAGGATTTGAAGCCCTAGAGAATAGAGATCGCTACACCCTAGCACGCCCACTCCTTTACACCCCCAAAAGCACGCTTAAAGACTATTTGCACGCCCATAACTACCGCTATTTTGAGGATCACAGCAATGCTAATCTGCGCTTTAAACGCAATGTCTTTAGGCATGCCTTAAGCGATGTGTTTTTAAATCTCAAGGGCACGCCTCAGGGCTTAAAACGCAGTTTTGAGGCTCTACACGCCGAAAAAACCCAGCTCTACCCCCCCATTAAGATGATTTGCATAGCGGGGGTGTGGGTGTTTAAAGAGAATAACCAAAATGTCTATTACATCGATCGCCTCTTAAAACGCTTGGGCTATGTGTTGAGCCACTCACAACGCCTAGAGTTAGAACGCCAGCACTTTAACACGATCTTTAGCACCCAAACTAAAATCTATTGTGTGGGGAACTTGGGGGGGGTTGTCTTTGTGGGGGCAAGGGCACACACCAAACCCATAGCTTTACCCAAAATCTATAAAGATCAATGCCGCACGCTTAAAATCCCCAAAACTCTACGCCATGCCCTCTTTAGCCCCCAGTGGCAAGAACATTTAGAAGCGATTAAACAAGCTAAAGGCACTCTGTGCGCGCCATCAAACTTAGGGGTAAATTAAAATGTGTGATGATCTCTTGCTCTAGGGCGCGTTGTTGCCCTTGATCGCATTCATGATCATAGCCTAGTAGGTGCAAGTAGCCATGCACGAATAACAAGGCGATTTCATCTAAGAGTGCATGCCCGCGCGCTTGGCTCTCTTGGATGGCTAAATCTATATTGATCACCACACTGCCTAAGAGTTGTTGGGCGGGCATCTCTATGGGGAAACTCAACACATCGGTGCTTTTGTTGGTGTTTCTAAACTCTTGGTTGAGTTTAGCGATCTGTGCGCTCTCTACTAAGACTAATTCTACATGCCCGGGGCGATTTAAATGCTCCATCATGGGTAAAAGTTTAGGGGTTAGCCAGACCTCTAAATCGGGGGGCAAACTCTCTGGGTGAACCTCACAAATGATCTCAATCACACAAGTAGGCAAGGCTCAGGCTTTGAGTGCGGGGAGTTCATAGTAGGCTGCCCTTTCATTGCCACCCAAGTAATATTGTTCATAAAAATCGGGTGGGATATTGAGCCAACCATCGCTTAGTTTGATTCTTGCAAAATCCAGCGAATAATCGCCAGCACACACAAACATGGTATCGGGTTTGGGTGTGTAATAGTCGCCCTCCGGTTTGATCTGATAACTTGCTAAAAAAGTCTCAAAATCTGCTTGTGAAAAGGAATAACGCCCTCCCGAGCAATCAAGTTCTTCATCTTCTTGAAAAATAGGGCTTGCAAAAAAATAAAGCAAGAGGGCGGGGTAGTGCTTGGGCGTGCCCATCCATAGAGATTTCTTATGTTTGATCGCAAGCCCTCTGAGCACTTCCTTTCTGTCTTTTTCCAGTGCCTCAAAGTGGTGATTAAGCAATTCCACCAAGATCGCCTTACCGCTCTCTAAATCTGGGGCGTTGAGCAAGCGGCTTTTAAGGGCTTGATAGGATTTGGGCTTGCCCTTATTAGCCATGTTGGGTTGAATCGCCTCTTGGATCAATTTTCTAATCAGATTTTCTAACTTGAGTTGCTGGCTTTGGTAACTCTCTAGCTGGGCTTGTTTGTTAGCTAGGGCTTGTTGGCTTTTAAGCACCGCCTCAATGGTCTCCCTCTCCACGCCCACCCCAAAGATTTGGCACAACGCAAAGATAATGTCCGCATCATTTGTGGCGTTAATGGCTAAAACTTGCTCTAGCTCGCTTTGGAGCGTGCGGGATTGTAACCAGCGTTGCAAGGTGTTAGCTTTATAGTGCTCCAACACATCTAAGATGTCAAAATGTTCTTTAAGCTCCTCTAAATTGCGCACCCTATGGTTATCACAATGCAAGACAAATTTAGCTAGTTTCATGGCTATCCTTGATTAAGTAATTTAGGCTACATGCAATACCCGCGTTTTTGGCACAGGGCTAGTAATTTGGCTTGGTAGCCATCTTGCAATGAATCGAGGCTGATGGGGTTTTGGTTTCTAGGGTCATCGCGATCTTGACTATAGATAATTTGTGAGCTTAATACTTGGGTCGAACCATTAGCATTAATTTTGAGATTTTGCGCGCTGTATTGGTGCAAATAAAAATCATTGTAGCCACGCAGTTTAAAAGTTAAGTAGAATTGGCGTTTGATTGTGTCAGAAAGGGTTTTTGCAAACTCCAAAGTCAAGTAACCCTCATTATAGATTGCCCTAACTTCGCCCACGCCCTCCATGCAAAAATGGGCGCGTTGGGTGCGTAAGGTCTTGCCCTCTGTGATGGTAACACAATTTGTGTTGGCGCTAATTTGGTTAGAAATAGAGTAGGTTTGTGTGTTGATCTCTAGGGTTTGTGCCTCTAAGGGTTCCTTAGGCTGGGTTTGGAGTCTGGCTAAAAGCGCATTATTGATCGCAAAGAGGGGGATTTGTTTGGAATTGGGTTGGTTGTAAAAAACTTGTTGGGGGTTGGAAAAATGGCTCAAGTAAAATGTGCCCTCTAAGAGCTGGAAGGATAGATAGATACTGGTTTTGTGTGCGGGGGTGGTGGGTGTAGGGGGTGTTTTCTTAGAGAGGGTGAAACCCACAGAGTTAGCACCATCGGCACTACTGAGCTC
This sequence comes from Helicobacter bizzozeronii, assembly GCF_900196775.1. Classification (NCBI taxonomy): domain Bacteria; kingdom Pseudomonadati; phylum Campylobacterota; class Epsilonproteobacteria; order Campylobacterales; family Helicobacteraceae; genus Helicobacter; species Helicobacter bizzozeronii. The sequence goes on along the minus strand of NZ_FZLB01000016.1, from coordinate 1,535 downwards.
TAATTGGTTAAAGCCCTCCAAGCAAAAACCCTTAAAAACTTGCTTTTGGAAAGAAATACCCAAACAGAGGCTGTCTTTTTGTTCCCCATCTTTTTGGCGACTCTCGCCCCGAGAATAAAAGAACGCGTAGGATCGATCGCCAATCTTAAAAGCCTGTTGGTAGTCATCCCCAAAAAAGACATAGTTTGTGTATGCAGACCCCACAAAACCACTCTTAGCAAAAAAATCTTTCATCCATGTAAAGGCTGCCACGCTTTCATCAGAAAAGCAAGATGATCGGCAATCACTCTTTTTAAGCGCGGCATCCATTTGGGTGCGTTTTTTCTCTATCCAGCTTGGGCTGGGTGTGTTGCAAGCAGAAGTGCATGCGTAAGCACAAGAGAGAGTCAAAAAGGATAGAAAAGCTAGGTTTTTCATCTGCACCTCATATACAATACCCATTTTTACGGCATTTTGATAAAAGCTTGGTGATTAAGTCTGCTCTAAAGGAATCCATGCCCATGGGGGCTTGGTGGTTGGGATCGTCGCGATCTTGGCGGTAAATGATTTGGGTTTTCAAAATCTTTTGGATTCCCTGATGGTTGATTTTGACATTTTGGCGGCCTAATTGGTGCAACCAAAAAGCCCCCTTGTCAAATTTAAAGGTGATAAAAAGCTTGTGTTGGAGGGTGCTTTGGGGCATGTTATCAAATTCAAAACGCAAAAAATCCTCTTGGCGTGAAAAATGCACTTGGGTGTATCCAAAAATGCAGAAACTCCCTTTTAAAAGATTTTCTGTCATCTGCACGACCCCCACGCATTTTAAACTTTGTGTCAGATCAGAGTTAGAGGGGCTGGTGTTGATGATGAGGGCGTATTTTTGCCCCCCAAATGAGAGATGAGTTAGGGAATTTGCTTGGATGGGGGATTGGGTAGAAAAAGAACTAAGGACTTTGAGACGCTCCAAAAAGGAGGCGTTAAGAACTGCCATGGGGAGCTTTTGGGCGTTGCTTGGATCGTCTCTGCTTTGCAAATAGAGGATACGGGTTTGATCGCCCATTTTTTCCTCCAAACGCGACAAATAAAAAGTGCCTGAGATGAGGTGGAAAGCAACATCTAAGCTGGAGGTTTGAGGGGCTGTGGGGGTTGGCATAGAGGGCAAGAGTCTTAAGGAAAATTGATCGATTAAAGAGTCGTTTTTTCTCCAAACCACACGCCCAAAGCCCTCCAAACAAAAGCCCTTGTATAATTTGCCCTCAAACACCACACCCACACAGACACTAGACATGCCCTTTTGCCCCCCTGACAAATAAGTTTGCGCATGGGCATAAAGAAAAGTATAGGACTTGCCATGTATGTGGATTGTTTGTTGTTGCTCAATGTCTGAAGAAACTTCGTAATAGTCATAAGTGTTTGCAGACTTTTGGACAAAGTCCCCCGTCCATTGGATGAGCTTATCTCTAGCTTTTAAAGAAGGGGTGGCTTGCAAACAAACCAACCCTAATAAGCATATAAAAACCCACCTCATGCTACATACAATACCCGTTTTCTTTACA
>NZ_FZLB01000077.1:0-22139 GCF_900196775.1 Helicobacter bizzozeronii | reverse complement strand
AATACTCCCCATAGTAACGCAAGCCCCCAACCCCGCCCTTGAGATATTGTTGGTAACCCGCACGCACCCCATATAAAAGCGGAAAATTCCCATTGCTAATCCCATTGATTTTTAAATTTAGTTCGGCTAAAACCACGCCCACAAAAACCCCGCTCTTGCGTTTGGCAACTTGTTTGTCTAGCTGGGCTTGTTGCACCTCGTATAATTGCCCTTTGAGCATGTAAATTTGGAATTGTTTTTCTTGAAGGGGGGTGCGCTTTTGGGGGTCAGGTGCGGCTGTGCCTAAGCATAACTGAGCTAACAAAATGCCTAACAAAGCCCCTTGAGCCAACTTAAAAGACATATTGGTAACCCACATTCACAACCCCACCCCACCAAGACACATCTTTATTGGCGAGCAATTTAAAGGCTAATTCTACGCGGTTATGCCCAAAGACACTAAAAGCAATCCCGGTATTGAGCATCATGCCAAAAAAAGAATTGGTGCTAATGCCCTGACTGACCACCCCCACCCCAATGCCTAACAAAAACCCCATGGACAAATACCGCCCCACAAGGGGCAAGACCGGATCGATCATCAGATCGGCATTGATGGTTGCGCTCTGGTAACCCACCCGCCCAATACTCGCTTGTTTGGGCACAGCCCCGATGTATTGGATATAAATACGCCGCCCAATCACATTGGGGCGGAAAGTCTTGGCAAAGAGTGAGGGGCGGTAACTCTGATAGCCAAAACGCACCCCAATCGCCCACAAATAGTTAAGGGAATTACCCGTAATGCTCTTACTCCCGGTTTTGAGGCGGATTTGGTTATTATAAAAAAAACCCGTGCTAAGCCCAATAATAAGCCCGGTTTTTTTCTCAGCCGCTTTAATATCATCAATCAAAAGCGCGATTTCTTTGTCGCTGTATTTTTCATAGAATTTGATGTAGCGGTAATACTTGGGGTCTAGTGTTTCATAGTCAATGCCCTCTAAAAGTGCTTGGCACAAAAAGAGTGCAGATACCAGCACCCCAGCACTAACCTTCAATGTCTCTCCTAAGCAAATTAATCCCCAAAGTGGCTTAATCCCCATCTCAAGCATATCATAGCATTTTAAAGGTAAAATCTCAAAAAACTATAAGGTTACCCATGAAAAATACACTTGGCATGCTCTATGCTAAAAAACACCCCAAAGAGGGTCAGCCCTCCAAAATTAGCGCGATCACCGCTTACGATGCGCTCTTTGCGGGGCTTTTTGATCCCCTCATTGATGTGATCTTGGTGGGCGATAGCTTGAATATGAGTTTTAATGGGCGTGTGGATACCCTGAGTGCCCACATGGACATGATGATTTACCACACCCAAGCGGTGTGCTGTGCTGTTAAAAAGGCTTTTGTGATCATGGACATGCCCTATGGGAGCTACACCCACAAAAAACAAGGCATTAAAAACGCTTTGCGTGCCTACCAGCAAACCCAAGCCGATGCAATCAAGCTAGAGGGGGGACTCAAACGCGCGCCCTTGATTAAAGCCATTGTAGAGGAGGGCGTGGCGGTGGTGGGGCATATTGGGCTTTTACCCCAAAGTGTGCGCGCAATGGGGGGCTACAAAGTGCAGGGCAAAACCCCCCAAAGTGCTCATCAGCTCTTAGAGGACGCACTAGCTTTGCAAGAGGCGGGGGTGTCTTTGCTGGTGATTGAGGGTGTGATCTCTAGTGTGGCAAGCACCATCACAGCCAAATTAGACATCCCCACCATTGGCATAGGCAGCGGAGCGGGCTGTGATGGGCAGATTTTGGTATTTTCTGACATGTTGGGCTTGTTCCAAGCTTTCAAGCCTAAATTTGTGCGCCACTATTTGCAAGGAGCCCAGCTCATCCAAGAGGCGATTAAAAATTACATCGCCGACATTGAGTCGGGCAATTTCCCCAGCCCAGCAGAAAGCTACTCATGAGCGATCGCTTAGTCAATTTGCAAGCCTTAGAGTTTGAGGAGCAAGAAAACCTGAGTTTGCGCCCCGCACTTTGGGAGGATTACATCGGGCAAGAACAAGTTAAAAAGCTCTTGCAAGTCTCCATCCATGCCAGCAAAAAACGGGGCGATACCCTCGATCACATTCTTTTTTTTGGACCTCCCGGTTTGGGTAAGACCACCTTAAGCCACATCATCGCCCTAGAATTGGGGACACAAATCAAGGTAACCACCGCCCCAATGATTGAAAAAACCGGCGATTTGGCTGCGATTTTAACCAATTTGAATGCTAAAGACATTTTATTCATTGATGAGATTCACCGCTTAAGCCCGGCTATTGAAGAGGTTTTATACCCGGCTATGGAGGATTTTAGGCTGGATATTATCATTGGCTCTAAAGCAGCCGCCCAGACCATTAAAATTGATTTAGCCCCCTTCACGCTCATTGGGGCGACCACTCGGGCGGGCATGCTCTCTAACCCCTTGCGTGATCGCTTTGGCATGCATTTTCGCATGCAATTTTATAGTATCCAAGAATTAGCCATTATCATCAGCAAGGCTAGTTCTAAACTCTGCAAAGCCATTGACATAGAGGCTAGCTTAGAGATTGCCAAACGCTCCAGGGGCACGCCCCGCATCGCCCTTAGGCTTTTAAAACGCATCCGTGATTTTGCCGATAGCGCCAATGAAGAGAGTATCTCTCTGCCTAGAGCCCAGATGGCATTAGAGGAATTGGGCGTGAATGCTTATGGTTTTGATACTTTGGATTTGCTCTATCTTAATCTCCTAGCCAATGCCAAAAACCGGGCTTTGGGTTTGAGCACGATTGCGGCTAGCATGCATGAGGATGAGAGCACTATTGAAGAGGTGATTGAGCCTTTTTTATTGGCTAATGGCTATTTGGAACGCACGGCTAAGGGGCGCATTGCCACGCCCAAAACCTATGAAGTTTTAAAACTCCAAGCCCCCAAAAAATCGCTTTTTGATTAGATGTCTAAATTCTTAACATCTTTGGCATGGGCTTGGATATAAGCACGGCGGGGCTCAACCTCATCGCCCATTAAGAGATTAAAGGCATCGTTAGCTTTCTCCTCATCCTCCAAAGACACCCGCAACAAGTGGCGGTTAGCCGTTGCCATCGTGGTTTCCCAAAGTTGTTCGGGGTTCATCTCGCCCAGACCCTTGTAGCGTTGGATATACGCCCCTTGTTTGGCACGCTCCTCAATTTGGGCTAAAAACTCCAAACCATCCACTTCCAAAGCGTCTAAATTAAAATCCTTGATTTTGGCAAAGAGATTTTGGGCTTCCAAGAATAGCGGATCGTTAAAGAGGGCATGATCGATTAAAATTTCCACCAAGCCTAATTTGGTCTGCACAAAAAAGTGCAAACTATCCTCTAAAACTTGCTGGGTTAAAATGCGATAGCCCACCTTGATAATGTGTTCTTGCAATTTGAGCGCTAAAGTGCTTAGGGGCAAATCCTTACCCCCTTGTTCGATCAAATAACGCAGGACTTCCATTAAAATGGGGCGTTTTTCTAGCTCTTGGAGCAAGGATCGATAAGCACTCAAGGTTTTAAGCAAGTCTAGTAAGTCATTGCGCCCCATCCCCTCAATCTCCACGCTATCAATGCCATGTTCGATCAAAAAGTGATTCAATTCCTTTTCGTCCTTGAGGTATTTTTCAATCTTTTTCTTTTTAAAGCGATAGAGTGGAGGTTGGGCGATATAGACATGCCCATTTTCGATCAAGGGCTTTAAGTAGCGGTAAAAAAAGGTCATCAATAGGGTTTGGATATGGCTACCATCCACATCGGCATCGGTCATGATGATGATTTTATGGTAACGCAGTTTTTCTAAATTAAATTCCTGCCCCACGCCACACCCAAAGGCGGTGATCATGTTTTTGATTTCCTCAGATTTTAAAATCTTGCTAAGGTGGGATTTCTCCACATTGAGGATTTTACCCCGTAAGGGCAAGATCGCTTGGAAAACCCGATCGCGTCCTTGTTTAGCCGACCCGCCCGCACTATCCCCTTCCACTAAGTAAATTTCACACTCCTTAGGGTCTTTGCTCTGGCAATCAGCTAATTTGCCCGGCAAAGTCCCCACGCTCAAGTTATCCTTTTTGCGGGTGAGCTCCTTTGCCTTTTTAGCTGCCTCTCTGCCCTTAGCGGCTAGCAACGCCTTTTGCATGATGGCTCTAGCCACGCTAGGATTTTCCTCAAAGAATTTAGCCATCTTTTCATAGACCAGTTTTGCCACCACGGGGCGCACAAAGGAACTGCCTAACTTGGCTTTAGTCTGCCCCTCAAATTGGGGTTCTAAAATCCGTGCTGAGATCACGGCAAGCAAGCCCTCTTTAATGTCCTCTTGCACCACGCCTGCTTCTTTTTCCCGTGCATTGGCATTCTCTTGGATATAGTTTAAAATCGCACGGCTAAGACCCATGCGGAACCCACTCTCATGCGTGCCCCCCTCGGGCGTGCGGATACTATTAACAAAGCTAAACATCTGCTCGCTATAACCTTCATTGTAGGCTAGGGCGATTTCAACTTCCATGTCCTCTGCTTGTGCGCTAAAGGCGATCACCTCAGAGATGAGGGGGTTTTTATTGGTGTCTAAAATAAATTGTTTCAAGCCCTCTGTATAATGGTAAGTTTCTTTAATTTGGTTGGGTTGGTCCTCAAAATGGATGGTTACGCCATGGTTTAAGTAAGCCATTTCTTGGAAGCGTTTTTGCAGCACAGAGGAATCAAAAGCCACCACCTCCATAATGGAAGGGTCGGGGAAAAACTCAATGCTGGTCCCCTGTTCTTTGGTGGTGCCCACCACTTCTAAGGGGGTGGTGGGGATGCCCTTAGCAAATTCTTGCCTGAAAATCTGCCCCCCGCGTTTGATGGTCATGATAAGTTTAGTAGAAAGGGCATTCACCACGCTCACCCCCACGCCATGTAGCCCACCTGAAACCTTGTAAGTTTGTTTGTCAAATTTACCCCCGGCATGCAGGGTGGTTAAAGCCAGCGTAGCAGCTGGGATACCCTCTGTGGAGTGGATATCCACGGGGATACCCCGCCCATTATCCTCCACCATGCATGAACCATATTGGGTCAGCGTGATATGAATTTGGTTGCAAAAACCCGCCATGCTTTCATCAATGGAATTATCCACAATTTCATAGACCAAGTGGTGCAAGCCATCAATATTGGTATTCCCAATATACATGCCCGGGCGTGCCCGCACGCCTTCTAAGCCCTTTAATACCTTGATCTTATCACCCGTGTAGGAATGCATCGCTAGCCTTTTTGCTGATTTTCTGTAAGAGGACCATTATACTACAAGTGCCCTTGTGTCTTGATTTTGTCTAACATCTCTTCGATTAAAAGCTTGGTGTTTTTGTCCTCTTGCATGCGCATAGCGATCATCTTGTGTCCCTTGCTCACAGCACTGTGATCTTTCATGCCCAAAAACTGCGCTAAAGTGGTGGTTGGGCTCTTAATGAGTGTGCGCGCCAAGTAAATCACCATTTTTCTAGCCAACGCCACTTGTTTATTGCGGTAATTATTCCTAATCTCAGAGGGTTTGAGGTTGAGGGTTTGGGAGACCACCCGCAAGATACTTTCTAAATTGATCTCTAGGCTTGTCTCTCTTTGGGTGTGTTCTAAAATTTCTTGAGCCAACTCTAGGCTAATATTTTGCCCGGAGAGCATAGCAGTGGCATTCAAACGCAACAAAGCCCCCTCAATTTGGCGGATATTATCATGCAAGTGGCTAGCCAAAAAAGCGATCACCTCTGAATCCATAGAAATTTGGTTGAGCTGGCATTTTTTGCTGATAATGGCGATTTTGGTTTCTAGCATGGGGGCTTGGATACTGGCAATCATGCCCATCTCAAAGCGTGAGAGCAGGCGTTCGGCTAAACCCTTGATGAATTTAGGCGGTTTGTCTGAGGTCATCACAATTTGCTTTTTTTGGCTATGCAAAGCGTTAAAGGTGTGGAAAAACTCCTCTTGCACATTCTGCTTACCCCCAAAAAATTGCACATCATCGATCAAGAGATAATCGCATGAGCGGTATTTATCTTGGAATTTATCCATGCTGTGGTTACCCAGCCTAAAAACATAGTCGTTTAAAAATTGTTCGGCAGTAACATAGAGCACATCTTGCACCCGCTGGCTAGCAAAATTGCCAATGGCATTTAAAATGTGGGTTTTACCCAGCCCCACGCCCCCAAAAAAAAGCACGGGGTTATACGCCCCAATCTCTTTAGCCACTTTGGAGGCGATTTTAATTGCCATGTGGTTGCATTCCCCCACCACAAGGCTATCAAAAGTAAAAGCGGGGTTGAGTGAAGGGTTGAGCCGGAAGGCTTTGGGGATACGCTCCACTTGTTGGTTTTGGGGCAAAATCTGCACCTTGATCGGGTAGCCCTTTTGTGCCCCGATGGTCTTTTCTAACAAATCCCCATACTTGGCTTGGATATAACCACACACCAAAGCATTGGGGGCATAAAAGACAAAGTGATCGGCTCTAGAGGCGCGCGGATCAAAACGCAACAAGGGCATATAAGTTTGGTATTCATATTCGCTCAAATCTAATTTGAGCGTTTCTAAGAGGGGATCGATCATGGATTGCGGATTTTTCTTTGTTGGGCGTGGGTGAGTGCAATGGCGATCGCATCGGTGATGTCTAGGGGCTTGATCGCACTTTTGATCCCCAAAATCTTTTTAACCATAAAAGACACTTGTTCCTTACTCGCCTTGCCATGCCCGGTGAGTGCCTTTTTGACCTGTAAGGGTGTGTATTCGCTAAAACGCCCAAAAACTTGCAAAATCTTAAGCCCCAATGCGCCCCGCAGTTGGGCTAACTTCAAAACACTCTTTGGGTTGTAGGCATAAAAAATATCCTCCATCGCCACCTCCACAATGGCATAATCCTTAAAAAGTTGCTCTAGCCCCCCCACTGCCTCCAAGATTTGATCTTGCAAACAAGAGGTTTGGATATGCATAAACCCTGCCCCCACTAATTTGCCTTGAAAATCCACAATCCCATACCCACACTTATGACTCCCCGGATCAATCCCTAAAATCATGTTTTGAACTGACCCACCAAACCATCGACATTGCGCGTGCTATTGAGGATTGTATCGGCATAGCCCACGATTTTAACTGCTTCTTTAGCCGTTGCCTTGTTGATCTCATCAATGCCTGCAAAGTCATGCGTGATCACATCAATATCCTCTTTAGTCCCCACAAAATTCCCAATCGATTTTTTAACCCGCCCCACGGTGGAATCTAAATTCTTGCTCATGTCCTCAAAGCGTTTTTGCACCTCCAAGCCCACCCCGCTGAGTTGCTCAATTTTCTTAGAATTGAGATTCATCTGGCTACTCACATCGTTAATTTCTTGCACAATCACCCCAATAGTGGAGTTGATCTCTGCTAAACTCTTTTGGGTGCGGGCGGCTAAATTACGGACCTCATCAGCCACCACCGCAAAGCCCCGCCCATGCTCGCCCGCGCGCGCGGCCTCAATGGCGGCGTTCAAGGCTAATAAATTGGTCTGATCGGCAATATCGTTAATGATGTGTAAAATGCTTTTCACGCTATCAGCGTTCTTGCTGAGTTGCTCGACCTTGTTAGCCAACTCTTCCTCTGTTTTAGATGCTTCTGTAATTTGCCCAAATAAATTGCTAATGGAATCATTGGAGGTTTGCACCAAATCCTGCACTTCGGTTAAATCCTTTTGGCTGGCTTGGGCTTCTTCGGTGGATTGATTCACCATCACGCTAATATCATTTGTTTTCTTTCTAACGGCATCGATCATCTGCGTGCGTTTCTGCATGATTTGTAAGGTTTCAGTGATGCCCGTCTTGAGTTGCTCGGCCACGCCCCGACTACCCTTAGAGCTATCCTTAATTTCTTTAATTAACTCCTGTATGCTCTCGGCAAAGTGGTTGATCCCCCCACTAATTTTGGATATTTCATCATTAACGCGGCTAGTTTGGATGCGTTGGGTCAAATCCCGATCCCCCAAGCTAAACTCATGCACACGATGGACCAAGCGATGCAAGCGCCGGATAATGCCAAAATAAACAAAAACAGAAGTGAGCACAATCAAAGCCACAACGATGAGCGCAATATTCCAAATCAAAGTGCCCAGATTTTTCACGACTTTTGTTTCCACTTCTTTTCTGGTCTCCTCAGAAGCCCCTAGAATATCGCTAAAATAGCTGGTGGCAACAATCACCATTTTACTGACCGGGTCGTAATGGCTGTAGGCAACTTTGGGCTCGGGCGTGCCCCCATCAAATTTAGGCATTTTATAGTAAGTATATCCCCCCCCCGCCTTAGCCTCTTTGATATAACCACACACATAGCAGACATTATCCACACTCATTAAATGCAATCCGCTTTTACCCACCGTGGTGGGATTGACCGGGTCAAAAAGCACTTTGCCTTCCATATCGGCTACAACCATGTAGATCATGCCCTTGTCATTGTTGATCTTGCCAAAATATTCCAACGCCATTTGTTGGGCTTTCTCCCTAGGCAAGATTTCATAAAAACCCGCAATGGCTTGCTCGATTAGGTGGGTGGTGTAGCGCAAGTTTTCCGTTCTATTGTGTATATCCCCATTCTTTTCGCTCTCCACCAAAGAGGAGAGCAGATCATGCTGTTTTGTGCCCGTAATCAAAGCAACCGCCGCTCCCACAATGGATAGAGATAAAAAAATGACCCCTATGATTTTAAAACCCAGATTCACGCAATACTCCTCATTTTGGGTTGCAAACTTATTGTTTATATTGTGCTATGTTAGAAAGAACACCCGCAGATTCTAGCATGATTCATCTAAAGAGTGATGGCTCATTTGCTTGAAGCCCTAAAAATGCTACCATGTGCGCCAATCAACGCCATATAAAGGGAATACATGGAGTTTGTAGAAGATGTGATTCTAGCCCAAAGCGACACCACAGCGGGCTTTTTTAGTTATGATGCCAAAAAATTAAACATGATTAAAAACAGCCCCCCTAACAAGCCCCTCTTGCAAGTGTCCCCCAGCCTCAAAGCCCTAAACCCACGCGTGCCCCTCCAGCACAAAGCCCTAGCACGGCGTACAAAAGCCACGCTAGTTTGCCGCAATTCCCAAGCTTGGCGTGTGATCCAAGACCCTTTGACTTTAAATTATTTAGAACGCTTGGGTGTGATTTTCAGCACCTCAGCAAACCTCAGCACCCAACCCTATGATTATCAGATTGCCTTTGGGCTAGCCCAAACCATCATCGAGGATCGGCGTGGGCTCTATGCTAGCCAACCCTCCCAAATCCTCAAACTCTCCAAAACCCGCAAAAAACGCCTACGCTAAACTATTTGTGTTTGGGTGGGGCATTAAAGCCATGTTGAACCAAATCCTCCTCAAACTTATCAGAGTTGAGCAACTTTTTCCAATAATCAATGTAGGCATATTCCTCATCCACTTCTTCGCGTAGGTGGTTGATATTTGCTTCCCTTGCAGCCAAAGCCTTTTTAATGGTCGCCAAGCGTTGTTTCCTCTCGCTTGGTTTCAATTTAGCCAAGTTTTTCGCCAAATTGTCTTGGAATTGTTTTTGAAAATCTGCCTTGTGCTTGGGTGTCATTTTGTTATAGCGGTTTTTCATCTCGCTCAAATACTCAATCACCTTGCGCGCCTCGATTTTGCCTGCCAAGTCTAACATCTCTTGATCGGGTTTGGTTTGATACTCGGGGAAGACATTCAAGCCAATCGTTTGGGCATTCAGCCCCACACAAAGAGCCCCAGAAGCCAACGCTAATTTTAAAACCTTCATTTTTTTCCTTTGCAATTTTTAAACGGGCATTATAACACAAAAAAAACTAACCATCACTAAACAAGCCCCTAAATACGCATGGTCCGCATGGAGTTGGCTAAAGCAATCAGCGTAACGCCTACATCGCCAAAAACTGCCTCCCACAAATCTACCTCTCCAAAGAGCCCTAACACAATAAACATCGCCTTGATTCCCAACGCAAAGATGATATTTTGCATCACGATATTTTTGGTCTTTTTGGCGATTTTAAAGGTTTGCACGATGGATTCCAAATTATTATTCGTGATCACAATGTCCGCACTCTCTTTGCTAATTTGGCTCGCACTCCCCATGCCCACCCCCACATCTGCTAAAGCCAAAGTGGGCGCATCGTTGATTCCATCGCCAATAAAGGCACTCTTGTGCGGGCTATGCTCTTGTTTGAACTTGTTGAACGCCTCCACCTTTTCCTCAGGCAACAAATTAGCATAATAGGGGCAATCTAGGGTCTTGGCTATACCCTTAGTGGCATGCTCGTTATCCCCACTCAAAATGCAAAAATGCTCGATCCCCTCTTTTTTAAGCCCCTCTAAGCACGCTTTGGCATTCTCTTTGAGCGTGTCAGCCACCACAATATAGCCAATGTGTTCCCCATTGGAAGCCACATGCACAATCGTGCCCTCCAAAGAACAACACTCATGCGGGATATTGTATTTACGCAACATCTTTTCATTCCCGGCTATAATCAAGTTGGCATGGCACTTAGCCCGCACGCCCAAGCCCCCCAACTCTTGGTATTCCTCGATCTGGTGCTGGCATGTGCTGGTGTAGGCTTTTTGGATCGAAACAGCAATGGGGTGGGTGGAGAGGATTTGCGCGCATGTGGCAAATTGCAAAACATCTTCTTTAGAAAAGTTGCCCGCCGGCACGACATCCACCACCTCAAATTCGCCCTTACTCAAAGTCCCGGTTTTATCAAAGGCGATATTTTTAACTTGCGTGAGAGTCTCTAGGGTATGCACGCTTTTAATCAAAATGCCATGCTTGCTAGCCGCCCCCACCCCGCCAAAATACCCTAAGGGCACAGAGATCACTAAAGCACAGGGGCAACTCACCATCAAGGCAATCAATCCCCGATAAATCCACTCCTCAAAACTCCCAAACCCCAACAAAGGGGGCACGCACGCAATACAGAGGGCAATGCCAAAAACAGCGGGCGTGTAGTAACGCGCAAAAGTGGTGATGAGCTTTTCAGTTTGGGATTTTTGGCTGACCGCCTGAGTTACCAAATCCACGATCTTAGCCACTGAAGAATCTTTATAAAGCTTAGTAACCTTAACCTCCAACATGGCTTTTAAATTGATGCTCCCGCCCAAAATGGGGCTATTTTCTTTCACATTGAGGGGCAAGGGTTCGCCCGTCAAACTCTTTTGATCGAGCATGCTCTCGCCTAGCAACACAAGCCCATCGGTGGGCACTTTCTCCCCCACTCTCACTACCACCACATCGCCCACTTGTAAATCCTTGGGATCGATCTGCTCTAAGCCATGGGCGCGCTTGATGTAAGCCAAATTGGGCGCGACATCTAAAAGAGATTGTAAGGATTTTTTAGACCTTGCAATAGCGAGTTTTTGTAAAAACTCCCCGGCGGAATAAAAGACCATCACCGAAACACTTTCTTCATAAGCCCCCACACAGAAGGCGGCAATGGTCGCGCTGAGCATGAGCGTATTTTCATCAAAAAAGCGTCTATTTTTAATGGCTCTAAAAGCCCCCATAAACACATCTTTACCCGCAAACACATACACCCCAGCCAATAAAACATAACTGACTGAACGCACCCAAGTAACTTGGCTAAAGTGCAAAGCCGCCACGCCGATCAAAAACAGCGCAATCGTGCCCAGCAACATATAAAGATCCGTGCGGGTGCGGGCTTGATCGGGGCTGTGATCGTGTTCTTGGGCGGATAACACCATGTCAGGCTCTAGCTTTTTAATGAGCAATAGGGCTTGGGGGATGTCTTGGCTGTCTAAATAAAGCGTGCTGGTATTAAAGGAGACTTGCGCGCTTTTGACATAGCTTTGTTTATTCAACTCCGCTTCTAATTTGTTAGCACAATCTGGGCAGTCCAAGCCCTTAAAATAATACTTCTGCATGCTTTTCCCTTATTTGGAGGTTGCTAGTTGATCTTAGCTGACTTTTCTAAACTGGAGTGCTTTTAACATGTGTTCTTTGTGGATTTGGGGGCTTTGGTGCAGATCAGCAACGGTGCGCGCCACTTTTTTGCTTTTATGAATCGCCCGCTCAGAGAGCCCAAAACGCATGGTGGCTTGATCTAATAGAGCCTGTGCGCCTTGATCGAGAATGCAAAACTCCTCAATTTGGCTTTCTTGAAGCTTGCCATTGAGTTTTTCTTGCCCCCTGCATTTTTGCATTTTGAAGGCTTGGAGCATTTGGCTATGGTAATTAGCCGAAGAGGTGTTGGCTTTAGCCTCAAGCTGGGTGGGATTCATCTGCACGAATAAATCAATGCGATCTAAAAAGGGCTCGCTTAGGCGGTTTTTATAGGCATTGATTTCGCGTTCTTGGCAACGGCAGAGTTTATGGGGGTCTAGCAAATTCCCACACGGACAAGGATTCATCGCCCCGATGAATAAAAAGGAAGTGGGGTATTCGATCTTGCTTTGCACCCTAGAGATCACCAGCTTATTATTCTCCATCGGCTCGCGCAAAGCTTCTAAAATATTTTTTTGGAAATGGGGCAACTCATCAAAAAATAAAATCCCATTGTGGGCGAGGGCGATTTCGCCCGGTTTGGGGTTGTGGGCATGCGTAGAGCCTAGAATGCTGGACTTAGAGGCGCTTTGGTGGGGGTTTCTAAAACTCCTTAAGGGGCTATAAGCACTCTCTTGTTGGCTTAAAATGCGCAATTTGAGCGATTCGATCATCTCAGCTAGCGTGCTGGGTGGGAGAATATAGCGCATGCGTTTAGCGATCATGCTTTTCCCACAGCCCGGAGAGCCCTCAAAGATCACATTGTGCATCCCACTAGCAGCAATCAATGCCGCTTCTTTGGCGGCCTCTTGCCCCTTAACATCGCTAAAATCCAAATCAAAAGTGGGTACATAGTAGTATTTTTGGTTGTTGATCTCTAGGCATTCGAAATCAAGTTGGGATTTGAAGGCATGGGGTGTGGGGTCTTTTTGCGTGATGATCTCTAGGGCTTCTTTGAGGTGCTCCACATAGTAAAAGTTGAGATTGGGGATGAGCGAAAAGAGTTCTTGATTGGGTTTGGGGACAATCACATGGGCATTGGGCTCTAAGATGGCGATGTCTAAGAGCAGGGGGAAAATACTGGTGGCATGCTTGATCTTGCCATCTAAACCCAACTCCCCAAAGGCAAACCATTTGCCCTCCAAAGGGGCTTTTTGCAAAGCCACCAATAAAGCCATGGGCAAATCAAAATGACTCCCGCTTTTGGGTAAGTCCGCTGGGGATAAATTGATGGTGATTTTTAGGGGCGGGAAAGAAAAGCCGTTATTTTGCAAAGCCGATTGGACGCGTTGTTTGGACTCTTGAATCGCACTACTGGGCAAGCCAGCGATCACAAAGGCGGGCAAGGCGCGCGTAAAAGTCGCCTCCACCTCCACAATATGTGCCCGGGCACAAGACATCGTGGCGCAATAAAGGGTGTTGATGCGGGCATTCACGGCATTTTCAAGGTCTTTTTAAACTCTTTTTCAAACTTCTTGCGCTTGAGCATGGAAAGTTTATCCACAAATAAAATCCCATTGAGGTGATCCATTTCATGCTGGATTGCCACGCTCAATAACCCCTCAGCTTGGAGCATTTTAGGCGTGCCTGTGCGGTCTTGATAACTCAAGGTGATCTTAGCGCTGCGTTCAATTTCTTCATAAAAATCGGGCACAGACAAACAGCCCTCTTTCCATAAGATGGTGCCTTCTTTGTGGGTGATGACTGGGTTGATGATCTCTAGGCAGTCTTGTGGGTATTGTTGCTCATCTTCTCTGGGCAAATTGATAATCAAAATGCGCCTAGGCACGCCCACTTGGATAGCCGCCAGCCCAATGCCCTTACTCTCTAGCATGCTCTCTAACATCGCATCTAAGAGGGTATGTAAGTCTGTATCAAAACTCACCACCTCTTGGGAGATGGTCCTTAGGCGTTTGTCTGGGTAGTGTAAAATCTCGAGTACCATTAAACTTGTTTGGTGCTTTTGACCAAGACTTCATCGACTAGCCCATAATCTTTGGCATCATGGGCACTCATAAAGAAATCCCGATCGGTGTCTTGTTCGATCTTTTCTAAAGATTGCCCGGTATTATCCGCCATGATTTGGTTTAGAGTGCCTTTCAAGCGTAAAATCTCTTTGGTGTAAATGGCAATATTGGTCGCCTGCCCTTGCGTGCCCCCTAGGGGTTGGTGGATCATAATTCTAGAGTGGGGCAGAGAAAAGCGTTTGCCCTTAGTCCCACAGCTGAGTAAAAACGCCCCCATAGAGGCTGCTTGCCCAATGCAGATGGTGCAAATGTCCGGGTGGATATAGTTCATGGTGTCATAAATGCTAAACCCGCTAGTAACCGATCCGCCCGGGGAGTTGATATAAAGGTTAATGTCTTTTTCGGGGTCTTCAGCCTCCAAAAAGAGCAACTGCGCCACAATGGTCGCTGCCACCGCATCGTTGATCTCCCCACTCAGCAAAACAATGCGATCTTTGAGTAGGCGCGAATAAATATCATAACTGCGCTCCCCCCGCCCCGTTTTTTCAATCACAAAGGGAACATAATTCATGCTTGCGCCTTGGGTAATTGTTGATCCAACAAAAAGGTCAATACCCGATCCTCCACCATTGCCATTTTCACCGCTGGGAGCATGTTATTTTTTTGGTAATGCCCGATGAGTTGCTGGGGGTTTTGGTTGGTCATCAACGCTTCGTAATAGAGGGTTTGGAAGACCTCATTATCTTGGACTTGGATACTTTCTTGCTTGGCTAGCGCGTCTATGATGAAAGTTACTTTCACGCTTCTTTGGGCGCTCTCTCTAAGAGCCTCGCGTTTTTCTTGGACCTTGCTAGGATTGTCTTGGAGCTCTTTAATCTGGGCTTGGTCCATGCTTTGCAAAGCCTGACGCAAGGCTAAATCCATCTCTTGTTCCACAATGGTTTTAGGCAGGTCAAAGGATAGGGATTTATCTAAATTATCAATCAGTTTTTCTTTGAGCTCTTGGTTATAAAGGCGGGTTTTAGCCTCTGTAAAAAGCTGTTCTTTGATTTTTTGCTTGAGTAACTCTAGGGTGGGTTCTTTTTCTTGATTTAAAACGCTCTTGATGAAGTCATCATCGATCTTAGGGATGTGGCGGATTTGGATTTTATGCAATTTAGTATAAAAAGACACCTCTTTACCCGCTAAGTTGGCATTAGCATAATCTTTGGGGAAGAGCACGGGAAAATATTTTTCTTCCCCAACTTTCATGCCTACAAGCTGTTTTTCAAACCCGGGAATCAAGCGGTTTTCCCCCACGATCAAGGCAAAATTTTGCGCCTTGTTGCCCTCAAAAGCTTTGCCATCCAACATGCCTTCAAAATCAAGCACCACCCCATCACCCTTTTCCACTTTTTTATCTGCAGGGGCATCTGAGAAAGTCGCCCGCTCTTTGGCTAAGGTCTGCAACCTCTCTTCAACTTCGCTCTCTTGAATCTCTTTGAGCGAAAAGGTGGGCACGCAGTCCTTAATAGCGGACAAGTCAATTTGGGGTCTCAAACCGATGTCAATTTCAATGTCAAAATGCCCCTCTTGTTTGTCAAATTTAACCACCGCAGGGTTACCAATTAAATCTTGCAGTTCTAGCTTGAGCTGGGTGCGCCCCTCTTTTAAAATCTCATCTAGGAGCTCCTTTTGGGATTCTTGCTCAATGTGGCTTTGGTAGCGTTGTTTGATAATGTCTAGGGGGACCTTGCCTTTTCTAAAACCATCTAATTTAGCACTTTTGGCGATTTTTTGGGCGATCTTTTGGGATTTCTCCTCAAAATCTTGCATTGAAGGCTTGGCGCACACACTAGCATTGGCACTATCTAGCCTTTTAGCTTCCACATCCATTAGAACTCCTTGAAGTCTATTTTAAGTATAATCATAAGCTTTTATTTTAGCGCAATCTGTGTTAATCCAAAATTAAGCCCCAAGGAGAGCCGATGTCTTTAGGAGCCCTCAAAGCTAGGTTGCAACTCAGTCGGGATTTATCGCCCCGCTATGGTGTGATCACCAAAATTTTACCCAACATGGTTTTTGTCAAGGGTTTTTTGCCCTCTGTGGGCGATGTGGTGAAAGCCGAGCGCAACGATGGTAAGGAATGTTTGGGGATGGTGGTTTTGGTGGAGCAAGCCCAATTTGGTTTTGCGCCCTTTTCCTTTGTGGAGGGGTGCAAAGTGGGCGATCGAGTGTTATTTGTCAAAGAGGGTTTGAGCTTCCCGGTGGGGGAGGCACTCTTAGGGCGGGTGCTTGATCCTTTGGGTAATCCCTTAGATGGCTTGGGGTTTGTGGGGGCTAGTGCTTATGCGCCCGTGATGGTCGCGCCCATGAAACCCTTACAAAGAGGAATCATTGATGAGATGTTTGGCGTGGGGGTTAAAAGCATTGATGGTTTGCTCACCTGTGGCAAGGGGCAAAAAATGGGGATTTTTGCGGGTAGCGGGGTGGGAAAATCCACTTTAATGGGCATGATTGTGCGGGGGTGCAGTGCCACGATCAAGGTGATCGCCTTGATCGGGGAGCGGGGGCGTGAGATTCCCGAATTTATCCACAAGAACTTACAAGGCGATTTGAGTAATACCGTGTTGGTGGTCGCCACTAGCGATGATTCGCCCTTGATGCGTAAATACGGGGCTTTTTGTGCCATGAGTGTGGCAGAATACTTTAAAAACCAAGGGCATGATGTCTTGTTCATGATGGATTCGGTAACGCGTTTTGCGATGGCACAGCGCGAAATTGGGCTAGCTTTAGGCGAACCGCCCACCAGTAAGGGCTACCCCCCTTCCGCCTTGACGCTTTTACCCCAACTAATGGAGCGTGCGGGCAAGGAGCAGAATAAAGGGAGTATCACCGCCTTTTTCACCGTGCTAGTAGAGGGCGATGACTTGAGCGACCCGATTGCCGATCAAAGCCGCAGTATCTTAGATGGGCATATTGTGCTCAGTCGCGAACTCACCGACCATGGGATTTATCCGCCCATTAATATTTTAAATTCTGCCTCAAGGGTGAGTAAGGAAGTGAGTAGCCATGAGCACAACATGGCAGCTAGAAAATTCCGCAAACTCCATGCCTTGCTCAAAGAAAATGAGGTGTTGATCCGCATTGGCTCTTACCAAAGAGGGTTTGATAGCGAGTTAGATGAAGCGATGGATAAAAAGGAGAGCATGGGGGTTTTTATGGCACAAGAAGAGGAAGAAATTGTGGATAGCCAGCAGAGTATCCAACAACTCATTGAGATGATGCAAATTCCTTAAGCTTGAGGAAAGGATAGGCGTGTATTATCCTCAAACTATGAGAGTAGTATTTTCCCAACAAACCCACCAAATTACCGATAGGACATGTTGATGCAAGATCGCATTTATTTAGACAATAACGCCACGACCAAGGTCGATCCTTTAGTGGAAAACATGATGGAGCCTTATTTTTGTGAACACTATGGCAACCCCAATTCCCTGCATAAGTTTGGCACAGAAACCCACCCGATGATCACCCAAGCCCTTGACAAACTCTATGAGGGCATACACGCCAATAACGAGGATGATATCATCATCACTTCTTGTGCCACTGAGAGCAATAACTGGGTGCTCAAATCGATGTATTTTGATGCTTTTTTAAAGCATGGCAAGGATCACATCATCACCACAGAAGTGGAGCACCCCGCCGTGCATGCCACTTGTGAATTTTTAGAGAGTGTGGGCATGCGGGTTACTTATTTGCCCATCAATGAGCATGGCACGATTGCGGCTAGCCAAGTAGCCGAGGCGATCACAGATAAAACCGCCTTGGTGAGTGTGATGTGGGCGAATAATGAAACGGGCTTGATTTTCCCCATTGAAGAGATCGGGCAAGTGTGCAAGCAAAGGGGCGTGTTGTTCCACAGCGATGGGGTGCAAGCCATCGGGAAAATCCCGGTGGATGTGCAAAAAGCCCAAGTGGATTTTCTCTCCTTTTCAGCGCACAAGTTCCATGGTCCCAAAGGTGTTGGGGGGCTTTACATTAGATCGGGCGTGGAACTCACCCCTCTTTTGCATGGGGGGGAGCACATGCGCGGGCGGCGTAGCGGGACTCTCAATGTGCCCTATATCATTGGTATGGGGGAGGCGATGAGGTTAGCCCAACAAAATTTAGACTATGAAAAAGAAGTGGTGGGGGGGCTAAGAGACAAGCTAGAAGATGCCTTGCTAGAAATCAAAGATGTTTCTGTAATTGGGGATCGCATCCACCGCGTGCCTAACACCACTTTGGTGAGTGTGCGTGGGATTGAGGGCGAGGCGATGTTGTGGGATTTGAATCGCGCCAATATCGCCGCTTCTACTGGGAGTGCATGTGCTAGCGAGGATCTCAAGGCTAATCCGGTCATGGTCGCCATTGGGGCAGATGTGGAGCTGGCACACACGGCGGTGCGCTTTTCACTCAGCCGTTTTAACACGATCCAAGAGATCGATCGCACCATTGAGGTGTTTAAAAAAGCCGTGAAGCGGTTGCGTAATATTTCTAGCTCTTATGGCTTAAATTAAGGAGATTGCATGGCAAAGAATAATTTATTAGGTGGGGCGTTGTGGGATGCTTATTCTAAGGAGGTGAGTCGGCGTATGGATAACCCCACGCATTTAGGCGTGCTCACAGAGGAGGATGCTAAGGCTAGGGGGGCAAAACTCATTGTGGCCGATTATGGCGCGGAGGCGTGCGGGGATGCGGTGCGCCTGTATTGGCTGGTGGATGAAAACACAGATACGATCATTGATGCCAAGTTTAAAAGTTTTGGGTGCGGGACAGCTATTGCTAGCTCGGATATGATGGTGGAGCTGTGCTTGGGCAAACGCGTCCAAGAGGCGGTGAAAATCACTAATTTAGATGTGGAGCGGAATTTGCGTGATCACCCCGATGTGCCGGCTGTGCCCGGGCAAAAAATGCACTGCTCGGTGATGGCTTATGATGTGATCAAACAAGCAGCCGGGCAGTATTTGGGCAAGGATGCCGCCGATTTTGAGGATGAGATCATTGTGTGCGAATGTGCGCGCGTGAGTTTGGGTACGATTAAAGAGGTGATTAGACTCAATGATCTCAAAAGTGTCGAGGAGATCACCAACTACACCAAAGCCGGGGGCTTTTGTAAAAGCTGTGTGCGCCCGGGTGGGCATGAGGCTAGGGAATATTACTTGGTGGATATTTTAAAAGAGGTGCGCGCTGAGATGGAAGAGGAGAAACTCAAAAGCCAAGCGCAAAAATCTTTGGAGGGTAGCCTAGCCTTTAGCGATATGACAATGGTGCAAAAAGTGCGCGCCATCGATCAGGCTATCGATACGCATATCCGCCCGATGTTGATGATGGATGGGGGGAATTTGGAGATTTTGGACATCAAGGAGGGTGGGGGATTTGTAGATGTCTATATCCGCTACATGGGCGCATGCGATGGGTGTGCTAGTGCGACCACGGGGACTCTCTTTGCCATTGAGGGCATGTTGCAAGATCATCTAGATGAACATATCCGTGTCTTGCCTATTTAGCGTGCGTTTTTGACAAAAGGAGGGGGTAAATTAGCTATTTGTTATTTTTTTTACGATAGAATCGATTCCATTTACTTACAATATTAGAGGAGTTTTCACATGAAAAAGACAACAAAGAGTGTTTTGCTGACGGGACTTGTGGGCGCATTGATTGCTGGCTGTGCCACGGAGGGTGGGCCTCAAAAGACAAGCCAAGCTCCAGCCCAAAAACAAGCCCAACAAGGCACACAGACTAAGCAGAGCACACAACAAGCAAAAGCGGAAGCCCCCATACATTTTTCTTATCCCCTTAATATCCATCAAGAACCAGCCAACCACCATGTCATTGGTATTCTCATCCCCCATATCCAATCAACCGACAATCTCAAATCCCATATCCAAGACTTCCAAACAGCTCTTGTAGGGCAAATCAAGGAAATTTTCCAAAAACGAGGCTATGAAGTGGAGTTGTTAGACACTAGAGACCAACTCACAGATGAAGAAAAACACAAGATTTGGGCAGTTTTGGATTTGACCGGTTGGATGGGAGTCCTTGAAGATGTGAGAATCGATCTAGATGACCCTGAGAGCGACAATAACGATAAGTTAGTGGATGAAAGTGCCGGTGCGCTCTTTTTTAAATTCTTTGAGCCCGAATCGGGGAGAATTATCCATAACTTTGGCGTGAATGTGGGCACTTACCAAGCCTTCAACCACACCTATACCTATCGCAGCACCAACTCCGGCGGTTTTTCTGGATCCCGCGTTGAAACTACAGAGGAACATGAGGTTAATACAGACAAAGCAATCCACAAGATTTTAACCCAAATGTATGCGGGTGTGATGCAAAAATTAGTTGAAGAACTCACCGATTCGCACATTAACCGCTACCGCAAAGCGATCGAGCAAACTAAAAATTCAAAAAAATAGTTTGGTTTAAAGGTTAGGTGTCTTAGGGTTTTTTGGGGGGTTCATCTTTAGCTTTTGTTGTCCTTTAGTTCTCTTGTTTATTGTACAATGGTCCGCTATATTTTGAGTAAGGAGTTTATTAGGAAATGAAAAATAAGGTTTTGACTACATTAGCTGGTGTATCCCTAGTGCTTGCAGGTTGCGTGATGGATTCAGGAAGCAATGCTGAATCTAATGGGGGCAAGCCCAACCAAAAAAGTGCTAGCGTTAAAAAAGCAGTGGGCGATATCCCCTTGAAGTTTTATTATCCAGTTAATATCGATCAAGAGTCTCCCAATCACCGCGTTGTGGGGATTCTAGCCCCGCATGTGCAAGTGAGTGGCAACCTTAGCCCCTACATCGATCAATTTCAAGATGCGTTGGTCGAACAGATTCAAGCGATTTTCCAAAAAAGGGGTTATCAGGTCGTGCGTTTCACAAATGGGCAGGTGCTCACGCCCGCACAAAAACACCAGATGTGGTCTGTTTTGGATATAGGAGGCTGGGTTGGGATTTTAGAAGATGTCAAGATGGATACCAAAGACCCCAGCAAGCAAGATATGGATGTGATGGTGGATCAGAGTTCTGGGTCAGTGTGGTTTAAATTTTTTGAGCCAGAAACAGGACGCATTATCCATAACTTTGGCATCGAAGTGGGGACAGAACAAGCCATCACCCACACCTACACCTACCAAGCCACAGACTCAGGGGGTTTTGCGGGGGCAAATACCATTAGCCACACTGAGCTAGAAAAAAACAATGACAATGCGATCCGCAAGATTCTCAACGAAATGTATGTGATCGTGATGAAAAGAATGGTGGAGGAACTCACCAGCGAGAATATCGATCGCTACCGCGATGCGATTGAAAAGATCAAGAACAAAGGCAAATAAGCCATCAAGGAGGGGCAGAGTTCAAAAGCGGTAATGGAACGCCATGCCATAGCGGGCGTTCCCTTTTTCATTAATGCTAATCTCGGGGTAAAGCTCCCAATTACGGCGGTATTTGGAAGTGAAGAGGTAGGCAAAGCCCCAGCCAATCAAACTCCCCACCACCACTTGTAAAATCGTGTGTTTGCGCGCCACCACACGGCTTGCATCGGTGAGCATGGCTAGGGCGATCACAGGCAGAGCGGGCTTCCACCCATAGCGGTAAAAAACAAACCCCGCCGCACTCCATGCCCCCCCAGCATGCCCGCTGGGCATCCCCCGCCAGCTATCACAGCAAGGGCGTTTAGCAAAGGGCACTTTAGCCCCTCTGTCATGCGCACTTTGGAATGCCCCCTTGATCCCATAGATCACGCCTTGGGTTACAAAACTCCCCACCGCCAACTCGCCCAGCCCCCTATAATCACGCATGCCTAAGCTCACCACGCCCACAAAAATAGGCATCAAGCGCAAGACATCCCCAATGTCCTCTAAAATCTTGGCTTCTTGGCTCTCGGCTTGCCCTAAGCGCACACAGAGCAACAGCGCACAACCTGTATGAACAACTTTTTTCAACATGCCTAGATTATAACATTTTGTAAGGTATAATGTTTGAAAAAGTTTGGGCTGTGCTGTATTTTACGCTGAGTTTTTTGAGTAGCTTGGGGGTGGTGATCTTCTCTAGGCGATCGCTCTTGTTTGTGGATAATGCTAACAAACCCCAAGGCTTCCACACCAAAAGAACCCCACGGGCGGGG